>CAYQTF010000007.1:29161-33840 GCA_964420345.1 uncultured Flavobacteriaceae bacterium | reverse complement strand
GAAAAATTGTTTTTTAGTTCGTCATAGGTTTTATCTAAATTTAATTCATAATTAATTCGTTCTGAAAATTCACTTTTTTTATTTAAAAACTTATTGTTATTAGAATTAAAATTATAGGTGAAATGAGGTATAGATAAAAACCTAGTTAAAAATAAATTAAAAATTTGTTCTGATATTTCAGCACTGTAAAAAACGCCTAATTGTTGACAAAATAGAGGTTGTGTAACCATTCGTTTAAAAAATTTACGCTTCACTCTTTTAAAAGGCAATGGCATTACAACTTCATAATCACCTAAAATTAAAATTTCCCAGTTTTTACTGCAAACAATATCTAAATACCAACTATAAGCGTAAATACGAGAATTGATAGCCTTATTAATACAACCATCATATTTTTTAAAATCAATTTCTTTATATTTTAGATGTTTTATTTCCATCTATTTCTCAAACTGATTAATCGCTTTTATCACTTTTTCGTACATTAATTTCCAACCTCTAAAACGTCCAAATTTATTAAATGTTTCATTATGATTTAAAGTTATAAAAGTACCATTAACTTTTTTAACCTCTTCGGCTAATTGCATAATAGTTGCAAATGATTTTTTATTAGAATATTGCAAATAATCTTTTAAAGTAACATCCATCACAGCAAAAGGCACTAATTTTAAAGGTGTTTGAATTTCATATTCCATATCATAAAAATAGAATGGCGTACAAGTACTTGCTCTAAATCCGTAATGTTGTGCGTAACCCATTGTATAATCTTCGGCAACTTCTAAATCTACTAAATTCTGATACGTTTCAGGAAAATCTAAACGCAAATAATGCTGCCTAGATTTTGTAATAGGTGTATTAATAATTTTTTCTAGACGTATTTTTTCTCGCTTTAATTTAGCTACATTTCTTAAAGTAAAATAGGATGGATGCAAACCAACCGAAGTATAATCGGCAATAGATTTTATTAAAGATTGAAATTTAGAATTACGTACAGATATGTTTTTGTCATACGTAGTATATTCGCTTACTAAAAAGAAAAAATAAGTCTTTATTTTATGTCTTTTTTGCATCATTAACAACCAATCAAAACTATCAAAAGGATCTTTTCTAAGGTTTAAAATCACCAATAATCTATACCAAAAATTCTTTAGTTTTAAAGTCGATAAATCTTTAATAAAACCACCTAAACTTCTAATAATTCCTTTATGTTTAAAGGTAAATGCACAATCGACGTCAATGGTAGAAATATATTCAAACTTTCTGTTTTTAAATTGATAATCGGGATATTTTTCTTGTAATAACTCACGTACCTTAAAAGCCCAAATGTCTATCACAGGTTTGTCTAAAAAATCGTTTTTATAGGCAATACTTTCATGTGCTGTAAACCGCTCGTATTTATCTTTTACAAAAGGAAGATACTCTTCGTATCTACTTAATAAATAGAAACTTGCAGCAAAAACATCAAACGGAATAACAGATTTATCACTTACTTTAAAAAAGCATTTTGTGTCACCCCAATCTTGCACATTAATTTCTACATCGTTAATACCTTGCTGAAATAGTAAATTTTGACTTTGTATAAAAAATTCAGTTCCTAAAGGTTGTTTTGCGTAGGTTATTTTAAGACCATTATGTGCAACAAAATCAGCCACTTTAGTAGTAAATTGCACATCTAAAAGCAAAATTCTAGTAAAGAAATGCTTAAAAATAAACGTTAATCTAGGCGTTATTTTAGGTGTGTAAATAAGTAACATAATGTTGCAAATTTAATACAATTTAGGGTTCTATCACTATTTTAGTTGTAATATCAAATTTAGTGTTCAGTTGTCAGTCATTAGTGTTTAGTAGTCAGTATTCAGTTAGTATTTTATAGGTTGAAAAACAAATACATAATTACACAAATACACAATTAAACAAATTTAGCATATCACATCACATCATTGTCGGCAAAACTAAAATAATCATCTAAAGTAATAATTATATGATCTAAAATCTTGACATCTAGCGTAATGCCAGCATTTTTCATTTTTTCAGTTAATTCTTTATCCGATTTACTTGGTTGCTTTTTTCCACTCGGGTGATTATGACAAAGAATAATACCAACCGCCGAAACTTCGATTGCTTTTTTAAATAGCAATCTAGTATCAACCAAAGTACCTGTAATTCCGCCTTTACTTAATTGGTATTTAGTAATTATTTTATTGGAATTATTCAAATAAATAACCCAAAACTCTTCATGTAATAAATCACCAATAATTGGTTGCATAATTTCATAAATTGCTTTACTTGAGTTTATTATTGGTTGCACTAAAGCTTTTTCTAAACGTCTTCGTTTACCTAATTCTAATGCGGTAATTATGGAAATTGCTTTTGCAGGACCAATACCTTTAAACTCACATAAATTTTCAACATTTAATTTTGCTAAAGTATTTAGATTGTTATTTATACTTGCCAATATTCGTTTTGATAATGCCACAGCAGATTCTTCTCTATTACCAGAACCAATTAAAATAGCCACTAATTCAGCATCAGATAAAGAAATTTTACCTTTCAACATCATTTTTTCTCTTGGTCTATCATCTTCTTTCCATTGTTTTATAGAAAGTGATTTCTCATAATTTTCCATGTGTTTATATCATTTTTTAAATTGGTTCCCGATACTTTTGGACTGTTCGCTACAGACAATATTTAAGGTAGTGATTTATAATAAGTTTGTTTCATAAAAATTCTTTCGATAAAGATACTATTTTAATTTTTGAGATTTAAAAAAATCTTACCTTTGTAATACAAATAAAAACCTAAAATGAGAATTGTAATCGCTGGTGCTGGAGAAGTAGGATTTCATCTAGCAAAATTACTTTCGTATGAATCGCACGATATTACTTTAATAGATCTAAACAAAGAACATTTGGCTTATGCAGATACTCGATTAGATATTAGAGCGCTTTATGGCAATGCAACTTCCATTAAAGTATTGCAAAATGCAGATATAAAAAAAACGGATTTGTTAATTGCAGTTACTTCAAACGAAGCAATTAATATTACAGTTTGTGTAATTTCAAAACAATTAGGTGCTAAACAAACTATTGCTCGTATAAGTAATACCGAATTTATAGATAAAAAAGAAGAAGTTAATTTTACAGCATTAGGTATTGATGAACTTATTTCTACGGAAGAATTAGCAACAAACGAAATAAAATTATTACTAAATCAAGCGGCTTTTAACGATACACATGAGTTTGAAAACGGCGAATTAACCATGATGGGAATTATATTATCCAAAAATGCACCGTTTGTAGGTATGACTGTAAAAAATGCCGCTGCTTCTTTTTCAGGTATTCATTTTATGCCAATTGCCATACAGCATAAAAATTCGCAACAAATTATAATTCCGCGTGGTAATACTGTTTTTAGTGCGGGCGATCAAGCGTATTTTATGACCACAAAAGAAGGTGTTGATGAATTATATAAACTTTCAGGAACTACAAAAACAACTATTAAAAATGTGATGATTCTTGGTGGAAGCGGTATTGGTTATAGAACAGCACAACAATTATGCGACAAAAAATTAAACATAAAAATTATTGAAAGGAACAAAGAAAAAGCCTTTTTATTAGCCGATGAATTACCAAACGCCTTAATAGTTTGTGGTGATGGAAGAGATGTGGAGTTATTAGAAGAAGAAAATGTAGAAGATATGGACGCATTTTTATCTCTAACTGGCAGTAGCGAAACAAATATCATGTCTTGTTTGGTGGCAAAATCTAAAGGCGTAAAAAAAACAATTGCTTTAGTTGAAAATATCGATTATTTTAAATTATCTCAAAATATAGGAATAGATACTTTAATCAATAAAAAATTATTGGCAGCAAATAGTATTTTTAGATATATCCGAAAAGGTGAAGTTGTTGAAATTGCAACTTTAAATAATATTAACGCAGAAATATTAGAGTTTAATGTAATTCCAAATTCAAAGATCACCAAAAAAGTAATTCGAGATTTAAAAATACCAAAAGGAGCAACTATTGCAGGTGTGATTAGAAACGGAATTGGTTTAATCGTTTTAGGAGGTTTTCTTATAGAACCAGAAGATAAAGTTTTAATTTGCTGTACGCCAAATACTATTAATATAATGGAGGATTTGTTTGATTAGTTAGCACACAGAACCCACAGATTTCACAGAATCGTATGCACGAAAATGACGTATCATATATAGTAAGAGGAATTATTTATGAAATACATAAAAAAATTGGACCTGGATTATTAGAATCCGTTTATGAAGAAATTTTATTTGAAGAACTAAAAAATAAAGGTTTAAGTGTTAAACGTCAAGTTGAAGTTCCAATAATTTGGAAAAATATAAAATTATCTAAAGGATTTAGAGCAGATTTAATTGTTGAAAATAAAGTTGTCTTAGAATTAAAATCAGTTAAAAGTTTAGAAAAAGTACATTATAAACAATTGGCAACTTATGTAAAACTAACCGGATTGAAATTAGGAATGTTAATAAATTTCTTTGAAGATGATATCAATAACGGAATTAAAAGATATATAAATGGGAAATTATAACATATAACACACAGAACCCACAGAAAACACAGAGCAAAAAAAAACAAAACTCTGTGAAATCTGAGAGTTCCGTGTGAAATAAAATAGCACACAGAACCCACAGAAAACACAGA
>CAYQTF010000007.1:0-29061 GCA_964420345.1 uncultured Flavobacteriaceae bacterium | reverse complement strand
ATCTGAGAGTTCCGTGTGAAATAAAATAGCACACAGAACCCACAGAAAACACAGAGCAAACCCAAAGAACTCTGTGAAATCTGTGAGTTCCGTGTGAAACAAAAAAATGAATAAAATAAACTACAAAATAATTTTTCAGATGATGGGCGTTTTATTGCTCTTCAATGGTGGTTTTATGTTACTAGCATCTTTAGTTGGTTTTATTTATAAAGATGCTTCAACCAAAGAAATTGCCTATGCAGGTTTGTTAACTATTAGTATTGGTGTTTTGTTACGATATATTACCAAAGATTTCACTAAAAAAATCAAAAAAAAAGAAGGGTATTTAATAGTAACTTTAGGCTGGATTTTTCTAACAGTTACTGGTACATTTCCATATTGGTTTACAGATACAATACCTAATTTTACCAATGCTTTTTTTGAAACCATGAGTGGTTATACAACTACAGGAGCATCCATTTTAAATAATATTGAAGCAATGCCAAAAGGAATTCTTTTTTGGCGATCTATGACACATTGGATTGGTGGCATGGGAATAATAGTACTCGCAATCGCTATTTTACCGTTATTAGGAATTGGCGGTATGCAACTTTTTGCAGCCGAAGCACCAGGACCAAGCACAGATAAATTACATCCAAGAATTACCGATACTGCAAAACGTCTTTGGTATATTTATTTAGGTTTAACTGTGTTGCAAGCCGTTTTATTGGCAGTTGCAGGAATGTCTGTTTTCGACGCTATAAATCATGCAATGTGTACACTTTCCACAGGTGGTTTTTCTACAAAAAACGTTAGCATTTCCTACTGGAATAATCAGCCAATAATACAATACATTATTATGTTTTTTATGTTTATTGCAGGTACAAATTTTGTGTTAAGTTACTTTGCCTTAAAGGGAAAATTTTCTAAAGTTTTACACGATGAAGAGTTTAAATACTATTCACTTTTAATTATTTTAGGAACTATTATAACGGCATTAATTATTTATTTTTATGCAAATGTTTCCATAGAACCAACCGAAATACAAGCAATTGCACATCCGATGGTTTTAGGGCAAGCCGAAAGTAGTTTTAGACACGCACTTTTTCAAGTTTTAGCAGTAGTTACAACTACAGGTTTTGTAACAGCCGACTTTACTATTTGGACACCATATTTAACTATTTTATTTTTCATGTTGATGTTTTTTGGTGCTTCGGCAGGTTCAACTGCTGGTGGCGTTAAAATAGTACGACATATTATTATGGTAAAAAATTCGATTTTAGAATTTAAACGAACCATTCACCCAAATGCTATAATTCCTGTGCGGTTTAACAACAAATCGGTTACCAAAGAAATTGTATTTAATATCATGGCGTTTTTTATTTTATATATGGTTACTTTTGGTCTTGGAGCAGCAGTTTTTGCGCTAATGGGTTTAGATTTTGTAACATCATTAGGAGTTGCCGCATCATCTTTAGGTAATGTTGGTCCAGCATTTGGCACATTAAGTCCTGTAAATAATTACGATTCGTTACCAGATATTGGAAAATGGTGGTCTGCCTATTTAATGCTTTTAGGAAGATTAGAATTGTTTACCGTATTAATTATAATGACTCCTTATTTTTGGAGGAGTAATTAAAAATTTCAAAATATCTATATTAAATGAACCAAGAAAACGAAAATCCTTTAGACAAAATAAATAAAATGCCTGTGTATATTAAAGCACAAGAAATTTGTGAATTGTGTATAAAAATAACAGAGATTATTTTTAAAGACTATCCAGAAATAGAAGACGAAAATAAATTTAATTTTACTCACGGATCAGAAAGTGATATGAATAGAACTTTAATAAAAGATTATGCAATGCATATTAGAGAAAACGCAACTATTATTCCTGCAAAAATAGCTGGGGCAGAAGGTGGCGATTTATACGATATTCGTATGGAAAACGCAGCAATAATAAGAAAATGCGCAAGAGAAATTTATGTAAATTGTATGGGGTTAAAAATTAATGGTTTTAAAGATTTAGATTATCTACAATTGCTAAGAAATGAAATAGATGAATTTAAACCATTATTTGCAGAATGGGTAAAAACCTTTGATAAATGGAATTATATCATTGACCGTTGGGGACTTTTTAATCCGCCAGGAATTAATTATGACGACTATCAAGATGATTATTAAAGACCAAATAAACCGAAAACTCAAAATCCCAAAAACACCAAAAAGAATAATTTCTTTAGTGCCATCATTAACCGAATTATTGGTTGATTTAGGTTTAGAAAAACAAATCGTTGGTATCACTAAATTTTGTATTTACCCAAAACATCTATTAAAAACCAAAACCATTGTTGGTGGCACAAAACAAATAAACTTAGATAAAATAAAAGCATTAAAACCTGATTTTATTTTATGCAATAAAGAAGAAAACACCAAAGAAATAGTAAGTGAAATAGAAAAAATTGCACCAACTTATGTTTCGGATATAAATACTATTAATGACACTTTAGAATTAATAAAACGATTGGGTTTAATTTTAGATTGTCAAGAAAAAGCAGAAATTCTTAACCGAAAAATCAATTCAAAACAAAGTAATTTTTTAGATTTCATTAAAGATAAACCAAGTAAAAAAGTTGCTTATTTTATTTGGCAAAATCCGTTTATGGTTGTTGGCAGTAATAATTTTATTAATGAAATACTACGACTTAATAATTTCGAAAATGTTTATGCAGATAAATCTCGTTATCCAGAAATTGACATTAATAAACTAAAAGAGGTTGATTTTATTTTATTGTCTTCAGAACCATATCCGTTTAAAGAAAAACACATTAAAGAGTTTGAAAAATATACCAATGCAAAAGTAATAATTGTAAATGGTGAATATTTTAGTTGGTATGGTTCGAGGTTGGTGGAGAGTTTTGGGTATTTTAGAGAATTACATATTAGACCATAAACGCAATACAGGTCATTGTTTTTACAAATACAGGTCAATATTAATCATTTTTGACCTATATTTGTAAAAATAGTGGTCTGAATCAAAATGAAATTAAATACTAAAGATAAAATAATATTAGATTTTTTAAGAGAAAGCAAACCTCTTTCATCAACTCATGTTTTTGAAAATGTAAATTTAGATGTTAGTTTTACGACAATAAAAAGAATCTTAAAAAAATTAGTAGTATCTAATTTAGTTTTAGCCAAAGGGAAAGGGAAAGCAAGAAAATATTCAATTTCCATAACATATAACTTATTCTATCCAATAAATTTAGACACCTATTTTGAAAAAGAAATAGACGAAAGACAAGTTAAAGAAGGATTTAATTTATCATTAATAGCGAAGACTTTACCAAAAGTTAATTTATTCACATTAGAAGAATTAGAAAAATTAAATACACTTCAAAACGAATATAAAACAAACAGTTTAAAATTAACAGAAACTCAATACAACAAAGAACAAGAAAGATTAGCAATTGATTTAAGTTGGAAATCTGCACAAATAGAAGGAAACACATACTCTTTATTAGAAACAGAAAGATTACTAAAAGAAAAAGAAACCGCAGAAGGAAAAACTAAAGATGATGCAGTCATGCTTTTAAATCACAAAGATGCCTTAGACTTTATTATTGAAAACCCTGATTATATTCAACCTTTAAAAATTGCAAGTATTGAAGATATTCATAGCATATTAATTAAAGAACTTGGTGTTGAAAAAAACATCAGACAAAGGCGCGTTGGTATTTCGGGTACAAATTATAGACCTTTAGATAATGAATTTCAGATTAGAGAAGCATTACAAGATATGTGCAATTTAATTAACGTTAAAGACAATGTTTTCGAAAAAGCATTTCTTGTTTTATTATTAATTTCATATATACAAGCGTTTAATGATGGCAATAAACGAACTGCAAGAATTTTGAGTAACGCCATTTTAATAAATAACAAATATTGTCCTATTTCATTTAGAACAATCGATGCTGTTACCTATAAAAAAGCAATGTTATTATTCTACGAACAAAATAATATTACTGCGTTTAAAAAAATATTTATTGATCAATTTGAATTTGCAGTAAAAACATATTTCTAAATAAATTTAAAAATAATCCTTATTAAAACAGTATTCAGTGCCTGGAATTTTTATTTTCTTTAAAGTTAGAAATATAAATGAATAAAAACCTTTAATAAATAGTAGAATTTTTAACTTTAGGCACTCTAAACTTTAAATACTTTAGGCACTAAATAAATACTTAAAACACATAAAATGATAAACTTATCCATAATAAAAGCAACAAAAAATACAGATAACACCGTATTTTTAACACAAGATTTAAGCAAACATAATTTAGATACTTATTTTAAAAAAGACTTTAAAAAAGAAAAGGTACAATTCTTAAAATCGGCTAACGGTTATACTTTTGTAATCAATACAAAAAAACAAAGTATTCAAGATTTAAGAGTTCATGCTTTTACTTGCCATCAAAGTATAAAAAACGAAAAGGAAATTACTTTAGTTGGCGATACCAAAGAAAATACTTTAGCATTTTTAGAAGGTTTTTTACTTTCTAACTATCAATTTTTAAAATATTTTAAAGAGAAAAAAATAAATAAAATTGAGAAAATAAATATTATAGGTAACGTATCCAAACAAGATTTAGAAGAATTACAAAACCTAGTAAAAGCCGTTTTTTGGGCAAGAGATATGGTTAACGAACCAGTTTCGTATTTAGATGCTATTAAAATTGCCGAAGAAATTCAAGCAAAAGGAAAAGAAGGTAACTACAAAGTAGAGGTTTTTGAGCAAGCCAAAATAGAATCCTTAAAAATGGGCGGTTTAATTGCCGTAAATTTGGGTTCGGAAACTCCAGCAACTTTTACAAAAATAGAATACAAACCCAAAAATGCGATTAACAAAAAACCGTATATTTTAGTTGGTAAAGGTATTGTGTACGATACTGGTGGTTTAAGTTTAAAACCAACAGCAAATTCAATGGATTTCATGAAATGTGATATGGGTGGCGCAGCATGTATGGCAGGTGCAATTCATGCCATTGCATTAAATAAATTACCAGTTCATATCATCGGTTTAATACCAGCAACCGATAATAGACCTGGGAAAAATGCTTACGCACCAGGCGACGTAATCACAATGTTTGATGGCACAACTGTTGAGGTTTTAAATACAGATGCCGAAGGAAGAATGGTGCTTGCAGATGCTATTGCTTACGCAAATAAATTCAAACCCGAATTAATTATTGATGCCGCAACATTAACAGGCGCAGCAGTAAGAGCAGTTGGCGTAAAAACTGCTGTTTTTATGGGTAATGCCGAAGAAAAATACATGAATCAATTAGAAGAAGCAGGACAAAAAATGCACGATCGAGTAGTTCGTTTTCCTTTTTGGGATGAATGGAAAGAAGAAATAAAATCAGACATTGCAGATATAAAAAATCTTGGTGGACCAAATGCAGGAATGATAACTGCTGGTAAATTTTTAGAACATTTTACGAAATTTCCTTACATACATATTGATTTAAGTAGCGCTTATTTACATACAACTAATAATTACAATGGTAAAGGTGGCACTGGCGCTGGAGTACGATTATTATATCAGTTTTTTAAGGATTTATCTAAGTAATCATGATAGGAATTATGAGTGCAATGCAAGAAGAAATTCAAGCATTATTAAATCAGTTAGAAAACCCAATAAAATTCAGAAAAGGTAAAAGAGATTATTATCAAGGAACACTTTTTGGTAAAAAAGTAGTTTTGGTTTTCTCTCGTTGGGGAAAAGTTGCTTCGGCAACCACAGCAACACAATTAATAAATGATTTTGATTTAAAAGAACTCATTTTTACAGGTGTTGCTGGCGCTATTGCTCCTAATTTAAATATTGGCGATATTGTTATTGGTAAAAAATTGGTACAACACGATATGAATGCTTCACCTTTATATAATGCATTTGAAATTCCGTTATTAAACAAAACTTTTTTTGAAACTAATAACCTTAAAAGGGAAGCATTAACAAAAGCGAGTAATTTGTTTATTTCTAATTTCGCATTGGTAATTTCAGAAAAAGAAGCGAAAACGTTCCATATCAAAAAACCAAAAGTATTTGTTGGCGATATTGCAAGTGGCGATCAATTTATAAGTGAAAAATCACAAACAAGTTTTATAAGTAAAAATCTACCAAATGTTTTATGTACCGAAATGGAAGGTGCTGCAGTTGCACAAGTTTGTTATGAATATAAAATTCCGTTTTCTATACTAAGAATTATATCGGATAAAGCAAATGATAATTCGCATATTGATTTTCCGCTTTTTGCAAAGCAAATTGCTAGTAAATATGCGTTGAATATTTTTGAGAATTTATTTGCAAATAAAAGTTGAGGATTGCTCATAATATTTTATTGACAACAATTAAAAAACTGAATCCAAAAATGAGTAAGAAATATCTGGATGTATTATTAATTAGTGGTGATGGAATAAATTCAATGCATTTCTATTACGAAAGAATATCTACTTTGTTGGATGAAAAAAATGGAGTAAAATTATATCTAGGTGATTCTAAAAATAAAATTTGTAGATATTGTAATAAAGGTTCTAACCAAACTACATTTAAGAAAAAAGCCCACATAATTCCAGAATTTATGGGAAATAAATATTGCTTTTCTAATTTTGAATGCGATGTTTGTAATGACAAATTTGGAAATTGGGAAGATTCGCTAGCAAACTTTGCTGGAATCTATAATACACTTTCTACTTTAAAAGGAAAACGAGGATTTGCAAAGTTTAAGAACCCACAAGATGAATTTGAACTTTTTGCTAAAAATGAAAACACAATTATTTCTAGAACAACTAAAACGGATGATGAAGACATAAATATGATTCGAGATTTAAAAAATAAAAAAATGTTGTTTAATATTAAACAACCTAGTTATATTCCGCAAGATGCATTTAAAGCTTTGATGAAAATAGCACTTTCAATGTTAGATGATAATGATTTTAAAAAATACAAAAGAGCAATTGAATGGATTAATAATACTAAATCTGTTAACTATGAATCAAATCCATTATTTAATGTTTATAGGAAAATTGGAGGAGAAAAGAGGTTTTTAAAACCCTGGGCTGTTTTATATAAAAAAAGGAAAAATCACATAAACACTAAAAGTCCACAACACACATTAATTCTTTTTTATGGAATAATTCAATATCAAATCTTTCTTCCTTTTCACGAAGAGGACATTAATTTATTAAATTCGGATAAAATAACTCTTCCAATAGAAGAGCACTTAATACGTTTTGAATTAAATGAGAATAATGAAAAGAGCCCTATTATTGATAGAATTTCACTTGGAAGTAATTCTAAAGTCAAAAGAGATAGAGAAAAATTTAGTTTTGGTTTTACAAAAGAGAAATAACTGTTGTCGTATAAAATTTATACTTTAGGTCAGTGTTTAACCAAAGTATAACAAAATCACTTTTCAATACAAGTTAATTAATGAATATCCCTATTTCATTCTCCAACTTTAATAACAAATCTGTGTAATCTGTGAGATCTGCGTGAAAAAACCCCATATAAAAATCACCCTTTAACATCTAAAGAATCACGTAAAGCATTACCAATTAGCATAAAAGCCATTACCAAACTCATAATTGCCAAACCTGGTATTACTGCGAGATATGCTTTCCCTAAAATAATATAATTATAATGGTCTTTAATCATTGCGCCCCAAGATGGTGTTGGTGGTTGTGCGCCAATTCCTAAAAAACTAAGACCGCTTTCAATTAAAATTGCGGCCGCAAAATTTGCAGCGGAAATCACAATTACTGGCGCCATTATATTTGGTAAAATATGTTTGGTGATAATTCTAAAATCAGAAAAACCTAAAGCATTTGCTGCCTCAACATATTGTTCTTGTTTGGCACTTATTATTTGACCACGAACAACTCTGGCAACTTCAACCCACATAGTTAAACCAACTGCAATAAAGACTTGCCAATAACCTTTACCTAATGCTAAAATAATTGCAATAACCATTAAAAGTGTTGGTATAGACCAAGTTACGTTAATAAGCCACATCACAAAAGTATCTACTTTACCACCAAAATAACCAGCAACCGAGCCAATAGAAATACCAATTAATAACGAAATAAAAACCGCAATAAAACCAATAAAAAACGATATTCGAGTACCAATTAACATTCTACTTAAATAATCTCTACCATATTTATCAGTTCCTAAATAGAAAGTTTTGTTTTTAACTTTATACTTATTATTTAAGTTGTGTAAAGTTTTTTGTTTAATAAAGTTAGATGTTTTGCTTAATTCGCTATATAAATCAATAGTGATAGAATCTCCTTTAATTACACTATTATTTATAGGTGTTTCTAAAGCGTAGTTTTTATTTCCAAAAAACAATTTGTTTAGATAACTTTGGTTTACTTTTTTATCACGGATTTCTTTAAGTAATTTTACCTTAAAAAATGGTTGTTTGGTATTAATTTCAATATGTTGAATTTGTCCGTTTGGCGAATTATCTGGTGCTAATACATAAGCGAAAACTGCAATGAAACCACATAGAATTATATAATAAAAACTAAATAAACCAACTTTGTTTTTAGTGAATTTTTTTAATGCAAGTTTAGTTAAAGATGTTGGTTTGGTTTGCATTTTATTCTAAGTACCTTAAATATTTAAAGTTATGTACTTAAAGTTAAATGACAGGTGCTAAAAACTTTAGGCACTTTAAATACTTATAACTTTAGGCACTTAACAATTTACATAAATTTACGTTCAATTAATACAACTAAACGTTCTTCATATTCTTCTTTGTTAGACCAATCGTAATCTGGTTTTACTTGGTTGTTTAAAAAATCTTTAGCTGCAGTTTCTGTTTCAAAAGTATTTAATTGCGATAAAACTCGGTTAAAATCCTCTTGACTAAAGTTAAATAAATGCTTTACAAAAGCAATACGATCATTTAAACCTATTTGTAACTTATTTTTAAAAATACGATCGTTTAAAGAAGTTTTAGTTTCTTGTTTTGGTTTTTGTTTAACAGTTTGCGTTACTTTTGTAGCAATATTTGCTTTTACTTCTTCCGTTTTAACTTCTGGTATAATAGGTTTTGGAGTTGGTGTTTCTACAACTGTTTCAGGTTCAGTCTTTTTTGTCATTTTTTCTGCTTTCTCAAATAAATTTGCAGCAACATCTGCGGGTATTGAATCCTTAAACTCCTCATTATTTGCTAAAGAATTTGGTGCAACATCTTTCACATCATCTTTAAAATATTTTTCTTCTTGTTCTTCTATTTTATTAATAATTTCTTTTGCTTCTGCTTTTAGAATTGCTGCATTTTTCTTTTCTAATTCTTCTAAAATTTTAGGTAATTCCTCTTTAATCTCTTCTTTTTGTGTAAGTTTTTCTTCAATTATTGGTTCTTTTTTCTCAATAATCTGTTCAGCAACTACTTTGATTTCTTCTTTAACTTCAATATTATTAACAATTGCTTTTAATTCCGATTTATCTTCCGAAGCATCTGGAGTTGAAAGAAAATAATTATCAACAAATTCTAAAACAGCAAGTTTTTCATGTATTGCTGCGGCCTTTTTTTTAAGTTTTATCACATCATTTTTATCTTTCATTTGAAGAATTTGGTGTGCAAGACTAATTAATTCGGCTTCTATTCTTTTGTGCATAAGTTGCTATTTAAAATTGAAAATTAATTGTTATTTTTTAATAGATTTGTTTTACAAAAATAATCAATTTATTAACAAGACCTAAAAGTACTAAATGTTTCTTGAAAATACAGTAAATCACACAGAACAATTTGGATGGATAGAAGTAATTTGTGGTTCTATGTTTTCAGGTAAAACCGAAGAATTAATACGTAGATTAAAACGTGCCCAATTTGCAAAACAAAAAGTCGAGATTTTTAAACCTGCTATTGATACACGTTATGACCAAGAAAAAGTAGTTTCTCATGATGCTAATGAAATTAGATCTACGCCTGTACCATCTTCAGAAAATATTAGGATTTTAGCTAGCGATGTTAAAGTTGTTGGCATTGACGAAGCACAATTTTTTGATGACGGAATTGTAGATGTGTGTAATGACCTCGCAAATCGTGGCATTAGAGTTATTGTTGCAGGATTAGATATGGATTTTCAAGGCAAACCATTTGGACCAATGCCAAATTTAATGGCAACTGCAGAATATGTTACCAAAGTGCATGCAGTTTGCACACGAACAGGTAATTTAGCACATTACAGTCATCGAACTATAAATAATGATAATTTGGTTGTTTTAGGTGAAACACAAGAATATGAACCATTAAGTAGAAGTGCTTATTATGCAGCAATACGAAAACAAGCAGCAGAAAAATTAAAAGAAAAACAAAATTTAGAGGTCTTAAATTCTAAAAGAACAGAAACACTTAAAAATGCGAAAAGTACTTCTGAAAATATAATTTTAGATAAAAAAACGAAATTTGAAAAATAACTAAATAGTATCTTTTGAGGCTATGTTAATTTTAGTGAGTAAGTGGTTAATGAAATTATATCTTTGATATTGATAAAATGAAAAAAATCCAAAAATCAAATTCTAAATTCCAAATAAACTCCAATATTTAAAATATCAAAACGCAAAAAAAGTCTTAGATTATATTAAAAACTCGTAAGAATAAACAAATTTAATGTTTGATTTTTTAAATATTTATTTTTGTTTTTTATTTGAGATTTGGAATTTAAAAATAATAACCACTATATTTGACATAGAACCTATCTTTTTTTAATCTACTAAAAAAGCAACGTGAAAAACAATTCTACCATTTTAGAAATAAATAAAAATGCCTTACTATATAATTTGGCATTTTTCAAGAATAGTTTAGATAAAAAAACTAAACTTTTAGTAGTAGTTAAAGCATTTTCTTACGGAAGTGATGCTAAAATTATAGCTACTATTTTACAAAATCAAAAAGTAGATTATTTAGCAGTTGCTTATACCGAAGAAGGAATCGCACTTAGAAATGCAGGCATACATTTACCAATTTTAGTTTTACATCCGCAAATACATAATTTTGAATTGCTTATTGAAAAATGTTTAGAACCAAATTTATATAGTTTCAAAACATTAGAAATATTTACCGAAATTGTCGAAAAATTAGGGTTGCAAAAATACCCAATTCATCTTAAATTTAATACAGGTTTAAATCGTTTGGGTTTTAAAGATAGCGATGTCTCAGAAGTAATTTCATTGGTTAAAAATAATAATGCAATTCAATTAAAATCCGTTTTTTCGCATTTGGCAGCATCCGAAGATGTAAATGAAAAAACATTTACTAAAAAACAAATTGCTTCCTTTACAAAAATAAAAAAAAGTTTTGAGCAAGGATTTAAAATAAAACCATTATTTCATTTGCTAAACACTTCTGGAATTGTAAATTATTCTAATTCACAATTCGATATGGTAAGATTAGGAATTGGTTTATACGGTTTTGCAAACGAAGAAAAAACCACCAAAAAATTAAAAAACGTTTTAACATTAAAAAGTGTGATTTCACAAATTCATACCATAGAAAAAGGAGAGACTATTGGTTATAATCGTGCTTATAAAGCCGAAAATACTACAAAAACAGCAACCATACCAATAGGTCATGCAGACGGAATTAGCAGACAATTAGGCAATAAAATAGGTTATGTGACAATCCAAAATAAAAAAGCATATATAATAGGTAACGTTTGTATGGATATGTTAATGGTTGATGTAACCAATATAAATTGTATAGAAGGTGATGAAGTAATTGTCTTTAACTCTCAAGGAAAAGTCATTGAAATGGCAACTAAAATGCAAACAATACCTTATGAATTATTAACCATGATTTCGCAACGTGTAAAACGAATATTAATTTAGATTGTTTTAAAAATAGTATATTTGCAATAATTAATTAACTATTAAAAAATTAAAAATGTTAAAAGAATTTAAAGAGTTTATTACTGGTGGAAACGTTATTGAATTTGCAGTTGCAGTTATTATGGCTGGAGCGATTGGTGCAGTTGTTAAAGGTTTTGTTAGTAATATTGTTATGCCAGTTGTTGGTATGTTTACAGGTGGCGTTAGTTTTAAAGATAAAATGTATGTCTTATCGGAAGCAGTTATAGACGCTACAGGAAAAGTAACTACACCTATGAATGCAATTTTGTATGGTGCTTGGATTGATACAATTATCAATTTAATTATTATTGGTTTTGTTATGTTTTTAATGATTAAATCATACAACAAAATGAAAAAGAAAGAAGAAGAAGCAGCACCTGCTGGACCATCTCAAGAAGATTTATTAACGGAGATTAGAGATTTATTAAAGAAATAATTAACTAAACTTTAGTGTAAAATCCTGATGAATTTCTATTTGTCAGGATTTTTTATTTTGCTAAACCTGTAATTTTTTTAAGTTACCATTTTAAATGTTTAACTTTGTAATGCACATTCAGAACTTCGAGATTTTGCTACCGAAAACTTTGAGATTGTGAGAAAATAATTTGTGATAATGAAAAAAAAAGACATTAAAATCCTTTTAGTAGATGATGAACCCGATATTTTAGAAATTGTTGGTTACAATCTTAAAAATGAAGGATTTCAAATTTTTACTGCTAATAACGGAATTCATGCAATTAAACAAGCAAAAAAAATAAAACCACATTTAATAATTTTAGACATTATGATGCCAGAGATGAATGGTATTGAAACCTGTACTAAAATTAGAGAAATTGAAAAATTAGAAGATGTTATTATTGCTTTTTTTACAGCAAGAAGCGAAGATTATTCGCAAATAGCAGGTTTTGATGCTGGAGCAGATGACTATATAACAAAACCTGTAAAACCAAAAATATTAGTAAGTAAAGTTAAAGCATTATTACGAAGATATTTAGTAACAACTACCAAAACCAAAAACATCATACACATTGCAAATTTAGTGATAGATAAAGACGCTTACTTTGTAATGAAGAGTGATGAAAAAATCATCTTACCAAGAAAAGAATTTGAATTACTTTATTTTTTAGCCTCAAATGCAAATAAAGTGATTATTAGAGAAGATATAATGAGTACAGTTTGGGGAAATGATGTAGTTGTTGGTAATCGAACAATAGATGTTCACATTAGAAAACTAAGAAAAAAAATTGGTGATAATTATTTTAAGACAGTTAAAGGCGTTGGATATAAATTTGTAACGGAATAAAAAATGGTAACTTCTATATTTTTATAAACCATTTTTCTGTATCAGAATTATTATTATTTCAAAGATAGACAGTCTATAAAAGGATTAAAATTAGTTTAGTAACTTACATTACACAAAAAACTATACATTGTAACTACTTTTGTAAAACGCTACAAATTAAAATTACAAATGAATATAAAATCTATTTTTCCTATATTAAGTTGGTTACCAAACTATAACAAGTCTTGGTTAAAAGGCGATTTAATAGCTGGTTTAACGGTTGGTGTTATGTTAATACCACAAGGCATGGCTTATGCTTATATAGCAGGTTTGCCTCCTGTTTATGGTTTGTACGCATCAATTGTCCCGTTATTAATTTATGCAATTTTAGGTACTTCTAGACAATTAGCAGTTGGTCCGGTTGCTATGGTTTCTTTATTAACTGCAACAGCAATTGGTTCTTTCCAAGGTCTTTCTGCAGAACAATATATTAGTTACGCCATTTTATTAGCCTTTATGGTTGGAACTATTCAATTTTTATTAGGCCTTTTTAGATTAGGGTTTTTGGTAAATTTCTTATCACATCCAGTGGTAAGTGGTTTTACATCTGCTGCAGCTTTAATTATTGGTTTAAGTCAGTTAAAAAGTTGGTTAGGTATTAATATCATAAGGTCACATCATATCAATGAAATTTTATTGAATGCTTATAATAAGTTTGACGAAATAAACTGGACTTCTTTTGGGATAGGATTAATAGGTATGTTATTAATATTGGGTATTAAAAAAATAAATAAATCATTACCAGGTTTATTATTTACTGTGATTTTTGGAATACTAGCAGTTACTTTTTTAGGGTTAGATAAAGGAGGAAGTTCTATTGAAATTATTGGAAATATTCCAGGAACATTACCAGGTTTTGAGATACCTAAAATGGATTTAAACCTATTAAATAGTTTATTACCAATGGCATTAACCATAGCCTTGGTAAGCTTTATGGAAAGCATTGCTGTTGCAAAAGCAATTCAATCTAGACATAGAGATTATAGTGTAGAACCAAACCAAGAATTAATTGGTTTAGGTTTGGCAAATGTATTTGGTTCTTTTTTTCAATCATACCCAACTACAGGAGGTTTTTCAAGAACTGCTATTAATGATCAAGCAGGTGCTAAGTCGGGACTATCAGCAATAGTAAGTGCCGTATTAATTATAATTACGTTATTATTTTTAACACCTCTTTTTTATAATTTACCTAAAGCTATTTTAGCGGCTGTAATAATGGTTTCCGTTTTTGGACTTATTGATTATAAAGAAGCTATCCATTTATGGAAAAGCAATAGAACTGATTTTTTCTTATTACTTATTACATTTTTTGCAACCTTAACCATTGGTATCGAAAAAGGTATTGGTTTAGGCGTTATTTTATCTTTAGCAATAGTTATTTACAAAACCACAAAACCACATGTTGCCGTATTAGCAAATATTCATGGTACAGATTTTTACAGAAACATAAAACGCTTTGGCGATGCTGTAGAATTAGAAGAAGATATTTTAATCGTTCGTTTTGATGCGCAATTATATTTTGCCAATACAACCTATTTTAAAGATAAATTAGAAGAGTTAGTCGATGAGAAAGGAGATAAATTAAAACTCATTATTATTGATGGCGAAAGTATGAATAATTTAGATAGTTCAGGTGTTCACGCATTAAAAGACGTTATTGATACATACAAAATTAAAGGAATTGAAATTGCTTTTTCAGGTATAAAAGGACCAGTTAGAGATGCTATGGAAAAAGGTGGCGTTACTACAAAATTAGATTACGATCATTTTTTTATGAGTATTCAAGAAGCAGTTGATTGTTATGACCATGTAAGAAAAAACGAACCAAAAGAAAAGAAATATAAAAAGTTTGTTAAACAAACAAACTAAAATATTTAGGATACCTAACCTAAGTAACTTAGGTTACAATATAAGGTTATATTTCTGAGTATTTTTGTATCAGTATTATTATTAACCTTTAAAAATAAACATTATGCATTTTGAATTAATTTTCGACAAAAGTTTAGCACACGCTAGTTATTTTATTGGCTGCCAAAGAGAAGGAGTAGCAGTAATTATTGACCCAAAAAGAGATGTAGATACCTACGTAGAACTTGCAAAAAAGAACAATATGAAAATCACTCATATTTTAGAAACGCACATTCATGCAGATTTTTTATCAGGTTCTAGAGAATTAGCAAAATTAACAGGCGCAGGAATGTACCTTTCTGATGAAGGCGGCGAAGGTTGGGAATATGAATTCCCAAACAATAAATTAAAAGATGGTGATACTTTTATGGTTGGTAATTTAAAATTTGAAGTATTACATACACCAGGTCATACACCAGAAAGTATAAGTTTTCTTTTAACAGATACACCTGCAAGTCCAGAACCAGTAATGTTCTTTACAGGAGATTTTGTTTTTGTAGGAGATATTGGAAGACCAGATTTATTAGAAAAAGCAGCAGGAATGACAGGTACTGCAGATGCAGGTGCAATACAAATGTACGATTCAATTAAACGTTTTAGTGAATTATCAGCACACATTCAAGTATGGCCAGCACACGGTGCAGGTTCTGCTTGTGGTAAAGCATTAGGTTCGGTGCCAAGTTCTACAGTTGGTTACGAAAAACATCGTAATTGGGCTTTTCAATACCAAGATAACAAGCAAGGATTTATTGATTACTTATTGTTAGATCAACCTGAACCGCCAAAGTATTTTGCTTTAATGAAAAGTTTAAATAAAATCGACAGAAAATTAGTTACTGAAGTTCCAAAATTTAAAGAAATAAGTAAGTCAGATTTTAATGCTAAGTTTTCTAAAGGTGTTAAACTATTTGATGCTAGAGAAAAACAAGATTTCGCAAAAGGATTTATACCTGGTTCTGTAAACACACCAGCAAGTGATAACTTTTTTGCAACAAAAATAAGTTTATATGTAGATTTCGGGGAAGATATTATGCTTGTTGCAGATGAATCTCAATTAGATGAACTTGCTCGTAAATTAATGCGAGTTGGTATTGATAATGTTATTGGGTATATTTCATCTACAGATGCTTATGATGGTAATCTTGAAAAAGTAAACTTTGTAAGTATGGAAGAAATGATTTCAATGCAAAAAGACGGAACTCAAATAATTGACCTTAGAGGTGCTTCTGAATATAAAGAAGGACATTTTGAAGGTGCAAAAAATGTGTTCTTTGGTACCATTGAAAAAAACTTAGATAAAATACCAAAAGACGAAAAAGTTGTTGTTTTTTGTCAAAGTGGTCATAGAGCATCTATCGCTTATTCTGTACTTGTAAAGAACGGTTATAGTAACATACTTAACTTTTCTGGAGGAATGAATGAATGGTTAGAGAAAGGTAATGCTGTTATTACAGAATTAGAATCTGTATCTTGCGCTAAATAATTATATTAATAACAATTATAAATAAGGGTTTACTAAAGTAAACCCTTATTTTTTAATTAAGTAGCGTATTTAGTTTATTTTAAATTAGGGAAAACAACAGTTATATCAAATTAATTATAAAATCTGTCAAAAATAAATTGAATTATTTTTTACAAGATTGAAGTTAAAATATTTTCACGAAAATATTGTGAAAAAGAACTGCAAAGCACATCACGAACTCAAATTAAAAAAATAATAAAGAAGTGAGTAAACAATATAATACGGCATTACAAAGTCAATTAGGTATTATTAAGTAACTTGAGTTACAAGTTATTAAAGTAACTTTATTTAACTTTGAGCAATTAAATAAAAAAAATCCTGTTATTTTTAATATTTTTTTTATAATTTATAAATTTTTCAGAAAAACAAAATGATTAAAAATTCAAAAATATTATTCTTCATCACAATAGTTACAAGTTTATTTTTAATAAACTGCAAAGGGTTTAAAAAGAAAGACAATACAACTAAAGATAATGTAGAGACTATTACAAAACTAGGGTCAATAACACATATTTCTAATACCGATTTTAAAGCAAAAATTTTAGAAGACAATATACAATTAATAGATGTAAGAACTCCTAAAGAATACAAAGATGGACATTTAGAAAATGCTGATTTAATAAATTACAAGAACAATAATTTTGTAAAGAACGCTTTAATAAAGTTAGATAAATCAAAACCTATATATGTATATTGCCATAGCGGAGGAAGAAGTGCTAGAGCTTCTGATTTATTAAAAAAAGAAGGATTTACAGTTTATAACATGAAAGGTGGTATTTCTGGTTGGAAAGAAAGTGGTTTTAAAACCGTTGTCACGGAAGAAAATGAAGGCAACATAAAATCAGAAGACAAAACAGAAAATAATACTGCTAAAAAGGATAAAGTTGAATCTACTATTACCAAAGAAGAAGTAGTTAATAAAGTAACCCAAGAAACAGAAGTTGTAAAGGAAACTGCATCCGAAGTAAAAGAAACTATTAAAAATACAACTGCTAAGAAACTTGCTATAATCAAAGAAGAAGTTGTAAAGCCAGTTAAAACAATAGCACCTAAAGTTGAGCAAAACAAACCATTAACACCAGCAATAATAAAAACAAATACACAAGATTTTAAAGCAAAAATCGATGGGAAAAACGTTCAATTAATAGATGTTAGAACTCCAAATGAATATAAAAACAGTCATATTTCTAATGCGAAAAACATTAATATTTTCGATAATGATTTTATTCTACAAACAAGTATTTTAGATAAATCAAAACCAGTTTATGTATATTGTCGTTCTGGTGGTAGATCTATGAAAGCAGCAAATAAATTAAAAGATGCTGGTTTTAAAGTATATAATCTTAATGGCGGAATTAAAGGTTGGCAAAAAGCAGGAAATAAAACAGAATAATATTAATTTAAAACAACAACTATGTTACTAAAAATTAAAACAATTACGGTTATACTATTATTAAGTATGACTGCTAATTTTTACGCTCAAAACATCTCTTCTTTTATAAAAGTTGGTACAAATAGTAAGTCTATTTCAGAATTAACTACCGAAATAAAAGACAATTTAAAAGCAAAAGATTTTATTTTTTTAGGTGCTTATAATCCCGCAAACAAAAGTAAATTTAAAGTTTTAACCTTTACACGCAAAGATTTAATGAATACCTGTTTAAAAGTTAAAGATCGTGGTGCTTTGGCAGCTGTAATTAAAATAGGTTTGCATAAAAAAGATGCTGGAACCGAAGTTACTTACCTAAACCCAACTTATATTTTTAATGCTTACTTAAAAGAAAGTGCAACAACCTATAAAGTTACATTAGATAAAATCGTTTCCGATTTAAAAGAAAGTTTACAAAGTATTGGTAATGATTTTACTGAATTTGGTGGATCGCACACAGCAAAAAAACTGCATAAATATCGTTATATGTTCGGAATGCCTTATTTTACAGACCCTGTAATTTTAAAGGAATTTTCATCGTTTGAAGAAGGTGTAAAAACAATTCAAAATAATTTAAAAAACAAGAAAGGTAAAACAGTAAAAGTGTACGAATTAATCTTCAATAATAAAAAAATTGCGGTTTTTGGTGTTGGTTTACACAATTCAGAAACAGGTGAAGCAAACTTTTTACCTACAATTGGTGAAGACCACATTGCAGCATTACCTTACGAAATTATTTTACAAGACAATAAAGCGACCATGCTACATGGTAGATACCGCATTGCTTTACATTGGCCAGAATTAACTATGGGTACTTTTATGAAAATAATGAGTACACCAGGAAATATTAAAGACACTTTAAAGTCCTTAACAGAATAATGAAAAAATTTATAATATTAATTTTATTAATAATATCACAATTTAGTTGTAAATCAGACTCTTTATCCGATAAGGAAATAAAAAAATACACAACAAAAGGTAAAGAAATAGGACAATCGGTACTAAAAAAATTAGGTGGTAATTTAATGCAACAAATGAAATCTGGTGGTGTAAAACAAGCAATGTCATTTTGTAATGTTGCTGCAATTCCGTTAACGGAAAAATTATCTAAAAAACACAATGTTACCATTAAAAGAACATCACATAAATTAAGAAACAATAATAACAAACCTTCTTTAGAGGAAGAAAACATATTAAAACAATACTTAAACTCCTTAGAAAAAGGCGAGAAATTAAAACCAATAATTAACAAAGATACAAACGGGAAAATTCATTTTTACGCACCAATAAAAATGCAAAAAAAATGTTTAGCTTGTCATGGCGAAGTTTCGAGAAAAACAGATAGTATCATAAAAATTTATTATCCAAAAGACTTAGCAACAGGTTTTAACGAAAATGATATTAGAGGATTAATGAGCATTACTTTTAAGGATTAAATCATATTTCTCTTTTTTAAAGACCAGTACTTTGGAATAGTATTTGCTTTAAATTAAATAAAAACTATGGATTTATTTTTGCTTATCATCGGTTTTCTATTTATTTTATTAAGAATCGTTGGTTCTTTTTCACCAGTATTACCAGGACCAATAATGGGTTGGGTTGGTTTACTTTTTTTACATTTAACCGATACTATTCAAAAAGATTGGAATTTTTTAGGTGTAACATTAGCAGTAGCTATTATTGTCTTTGTGTTAGATTATATCATTCCATTATTAGGTACAAAAAAATATGGTGGCACTAAATATGGTGTTTATGGTTCTATGATTGGTTTAATTGTAGGCTTAATATTTGGCGGACCATTAGGGATAATTTTAGGGCCGTTTTTTGGTGCATTAATAGGCGAACTAATAAAAGACAGCAACGATTCTAAAAAAGCATTGCGTGCAGCTTACGGTTCGTTTATTGGTTTTTTATTTTCTACGGACTTAAAATTCGCAGTAAGCTTAACCTTTTTAGTATTGTTTATTAAACAAGCTTGGGATGGGTTTATAACTGCTTAAAAGAATTTGGCACACAGAACCCACAGAGTTCACAGATTTCTATATATCTGTGTTTTTCACAGATTCTATGTGAAATAAAATTAAAAAGGGTTCAAAAAGGTCACAAATTATGGGTACAATAAAAGTTGGGGATTAACAACCTTTTAATTTAAAAACTAATAAGTTATTAGTAGTGATTTTAAGTTTTAATATATTGATATTGATTCAATATATTTAGTTTTCTTAGTTCAAATGACACCGAATCACGACAATATGTACTGTCTAATTAATCAGTAAGTATTTTAAAATCATCTTATTATATAATTTTTTAGGGTTGTGGTTTACTTGTTTTTGGTTTTTGAAGTAATAGATTTAAATTCTTAAATCTCCAATCAACAATCTCCAATCGTTAATCTTTTTTTTACATTTGTAATGTTTTGAAAAAATCATTTTATAATTCTCCCCAACTTTTATATGTGACCCCAAATTCTACTCTGTGAAATCTGTGAGTTCTGCGTGTGGTAACCCTAAGACAACCCAGAAATAACACCATTATCATCAATAGACATTCCTTCACTTGCTGGAGTTGCTGGTAATCCTGGCATACGCATCATTTTTCCTAATATAGGAATTAAAAAACGTGCTCCTGCAGCAATTTCTATTTCCCTAACAGTTACTCTAAAACCTGTTGGTCTTCCTATTAATTTATCATTATCACTAAACGATTTTTGTGTTTTTGCCATACAAATAGCAAAATCGTTAAAACCTAAACGATCTATTCGTTTTAAATTTAAGATTGCTTTTCTGTCAAAATCCACACCATCGGCACCATAAATTTCACGAGCAATCGTTTCAATTTTTTCTTTAACAGGCATGTCAAAAGTATAGATTGGTTTAAACTGTGTCGCTTTGTTTTCAACTATATTTACAACTGCTTTTGCTAAATCTTGTGTACCATTTCCTCCTTTTGCCCAACCTTCAGATAAAACAGCCTGAACACCTAATTCAGCACAACGTTCTTTAATAAAAGCCACTTCTTCATCGCTATCATTTATAAAAGAATTAATTGCCACAACAGGTTCAATATTAAACTTTCTTATATTTTCTATATGTTTTTCTACGTTTACAAAACCATTTTTAACACGTTCTAAATTTGGCGTATTATATTCTTCTTTTGGTGCGCCACCATGATGACGTAAAGCACGAATTGTATTTACTAAAACCACACATTTAGGATTTAAACCAGCAGATTGACATTTAATATCTAAGAATTTTTCTGCACCTAAATCTGCTCCAAAACCTGCTTCGGTAACTACGTAATTAGATAAGGACAATCCCATTTTTGTAGCAATAATAGTATTAGTACCTTGCGCAATATTGGCAAAAGGTCCACCATGAATTATGGCAGGGTTTTGTTCTAAAGTTTGTACTAAATTTGGTTTTATTGCATCTTTTAATAAAATTGCCATAGCATTTTCGGCTTTTAAATCACGAGCAAAAATTGCTTTTTTATCGAATGTAAAACCGATAAAAATATCGCCTAAACGTTGTTTTAAATCTTTAAAATCTTCTGCCATACAAAGTATTGCCATCACTTCTGATGCTGGTGTAATATTAAAACCGTCTTGTCTTGGTATGCCGTTAGCCGTGCCGCCAAGACCAATGGTAATATCTCGTAATGCTCTGTCGTTCATATCAATAACTCTTTTCCAAGCAATTGTTCTTCCATCAAGGTTTAAATTCTTCGTTTTACTTTGTAAATTATTATCGATTAAAGCAGATAGTAAATTATTTGCTTTTTCAACTGCGTTAAAATCACCTGTAAAGTGTAAATTAATATCTTCCATTGGTACAACTTGCGAATAACCGCCACCAGCAGCGCCACCTTTTATGCCAAAAACTGGCCCTAAAGAAGGTTCACGTAAAACTACCGTAGTTTGTTTACCAATTTTATTTAAACCTTCGGTTAAACCAATGGAAACTGTTGTTTTCCCTTCGCCTGCAGGTGTTGGTGTTAAGGCAGTTACTAAAATTAAATGGTTGTTTTTTATTTTTTCTTCATCTATTAAATGTAATGGTAATTTTGCTTTATATTTTCCGTAGTATTCTAAATCGTCTTCGGTTATATTTATTTTTTTTGCAACTTCTTTAATGTGTTGCATTTGGGTTGCTTGCGCTATTTCGATATCGGTTAGATGTGCCATATTTTCTTTTTAAATTTGAAGTTGCTAATTTAAGTAACATATATTACAGAAAAAACTTTTTTGATATTTTTTACTTTAAATAAAATCGGTTAAATCAATTGTTCCATTTCATTATAAATACTATATTTGCAAACTTGAAAAAGTAACGCTAAACGAAGCGTATTTAATAAAATTAAGATTTTAAACTTAAAATAATGCAAAACAAAGGAGTAATTAAACTATTTGCCATCATTTTCGGATTGATATGTGTGTACTATCTATCATTTACATTTGTAGCAAAAAATGCAGAAAAGAAAGCGAAGATTCATGCTGATGGAGATAAAATTAAAGAAAAAGCATATTTAGATTCTTTAAATATTAACTATCTAATAACCGATTATACATTTAAAGAGGTTAAAGATAGAGCAATGAACCTTGGTTTAGACCTTAAAGGAGGAATTAATGCTACTTTAGAAATTTCAGTAAAAGACATTTTAATTGGTCTATCTGGCAACTCTAAAAATGTGGTATTTAATCAAGCGCTAAAGAAAGCTACGGAAATGCAACAAACCACAAGCGATCCGTATTTAGATTTATTCACTACAGCATTTAAAGAAATAAGTGGTGGAAAAACTAAATTGGGTCATCCATCTATTTTTGGAAAATTAGGTTCTGAAATTACAAGAGAAACTAACGACAAAGATGCTGCTAAAATCTTAAAAAAACAAGTAGATGCTTCTATCGCAACTGCTTTTAAAGTATTACGTAATCGTATTGATGGCTTTGGTGTAACACAACCAAATATTCAACGTATTGGTAATACAGGTCGTATTTTAATTGAATTGCCAGGTGCAAAAGATATCGATCGTGTAAAAGATATTATTACCAGAACTGCAGATTTAGAATTTTGGGAAATGTCAACTTCCAGTGATTTAGGAAATTTCTTTGGTGTTGCAAATCAAAAATTAGCGGAAATTATTAAACCTGTTAAAGAAGAAGTAAAAGACACTGAAAATTTAGACGATATAGAAAAACTATTAAGTGGTCAAAGTGATGCAGATAGTTTAAAAGTAAGCAATCCTTTATTTAGTATATTTACTCCTTATCCTGCAAATAATTATGCTGTTTTAGGAATCTCTACTATGGCGAATAAAGAAAAAATTACTGCATATTTAAATAAATCAGAAGTTAAAGCATTATTACCTTCAACTTTAAAATACACTAAATTTTTATGGGACAATCCTAAAAAAGGAAATGATACCATTCGTTTATATGCTATAAAAGGAAATCGTAAAAATGTTGCACCAATACACGGTGATGTAATAAAAAGTGCAAGACAAGATTTTGAAACATTAAGTTCTAAACCAATGATTTCGATGACTATGAAAAGTGGTGCTTCGAAATTATGGGCAAAAATGACCGAGAGAAATCTTAAAAGACCAGTTGCTGTAGTATTAGATGATATTGTTTATTCTGCACCAACAGTACAATCGGTTATTAAAGGTGGTTCTACACAAATTACAGGTAACTTTTCTGTAGAAGAAGCGCAAGATGTTGCAGACGCATTACAATCTGGTAAATTACCAGCATCAGCACATATTATACAATCGGAAATTGTTGGACCATCATTAGGTCAAGAAGCAATAGATAGTGGTTATAGATCTTTTATGATTGCTTTTTTATTAATTTTATTTTGGATGCTATTCTATTATGGAAAAGCAGGAATTTTTACAAACGTTGCATTAATATTAAACATGCTATTTGTATTTGGTGTGTTAGCGGCATTTGGTGCAGTATTAACGCTGCCAGGTATTGCAGGTATTGTACTTACTATTGGTATGGCAGTAGATGCAAACGTACTTATATACGAAAGAATTAAAGAAGAAATAGCAGGTGGGAAATCACTTAAAGAAGCAATTAATGCAGGTTACAAAGGTTCGTTATCTTCTATTTTAGATGCAAATATTACCACATTATTAACAGGTGTTGTATTATTTATTTTTGGTTCTGGGCCAGTTAAAGGTTTTGCAACTACTTTAATTATTGGTATTCTAACTTCATTATTCTCTGCAATTTACATTTCAAGATTATTTATTGAATGGTTTATCAATAGCGGAAAAACAATGACGTTTAATACTAGTATTACCAAAAACTGGTTTAAAAATATCAACATCGACTTCTTAAAGAAACGTAAAATTGCAGGTATCATTTCTGGTGTATTCTTGCTTTTAGGTTTAGGTTCTTTAGTAACGCAAGGTTTGAATTATGGAGTTGATTTTGAAGGCGGAAGAACGTTTACTATAAAATTCGATAAAGAAGTAAATGCAACAGAAGTTGCAACTGCATTAAAAGGAGCATTTGATGCAATTCCAGAAGTAAAAACTATTGGTGGGAAAAATCAATTAAAAATAACTACTAATTATGAGGTAAACAATACTAGTGTAGAAATTGATAGTATCATTCAAACTAAAATGTTAAAAAGTTTAAGACCTTTCTTACCAAAAGACATTACTTATGAAGATTTTAAAATTGGTGGTAATGATAATGGCGCTAGTATAGTTAGAGCAGAAATGGTTGGACCAACAATTGCAGATGATATTAAAAAAGATGCGATTTGGGCAGTTTTCGGCTCATTACTAATTGTTTTCTTATACATTTTAATGCGATTTAGAAAATGGCAATTTAGTTTAGGTGCTGTAATTGCAGTATTTCATGATGTATTAATTGTATTAGGAGTATTTTCATTATTACATAAATTTTTACCTTTCGAGGAAATTAACCAAGCATTTATTGCAGCGATTCTTACAGTTGTTGGTTACTCTTTAAATGATACTGTGGTAATATTCGATAGAATTAGAGAATTTGCAAACGATCATGAAGATTGGAAATATAGAGATGTTGTAAACAAAGCATTAAGTAGTACTTTAGGTAGAACAATAAATACATCGTTAACTACTTTAGTAACCTTAATAGCCATCTTTACTTTTGGTGGAGATTCCATTAAAGGATTCATGTTTGCAATGATTATAGGTGTTGTTGTAGGTACATATTCATCCCTATTTATTGCAACACCAATTATGTATGATTTTATCATGAAAGGGAAAAATAAAAAATTGAAAGAAGTAGAGTAATTTCAACTTATGATATAAAAATAACCTTTCAAGATTTCTAATTTTGAAAGGTTTTTTGATTAATTACTAAAATAAATCTGCAAAATACACGGAAAAAATCACAGACAATGAGCATCATAAAAATACACGACAAATATTTTAAACCATATAAAAGCAAAACAGAAATTGCAAAATATGTGTCTTATTTGGTCAAAAAAATTGAAAATGATTTAGAAGAAAACGAAGTGCCTTTATTTATAGGTATTTTAAATGGTTCTTTTATGTTTGCTGCAGATTTCATTAGAGAATTTAAAGGCGAATGCGAAATCAGTTTTGTGAAATTTGCTTCGTATGAAGGAATAGCTTCCACAGGTGAAGTAAAAAAACTAGTTGGTATAAACGAAAACTTAGAAGGTAGAACCGTAATTATCTTAGAAGATATAATAGATACAGGTAATACTTTAACGGAAATTTATAATATATTTAAAGATAAAAAATTAAAAAAACTTAGAATTGCGACATTATTTTTTAAACCAGATGTTTTCCGAAAAGAGTTACATATAGATTATATCGGTAAATCCATACCAGATAAATTTATTGTCGGTTATGGTTTAGATTATGATGGTTTAGGCAGAAATATACCTAGTATTTATCAATTAACAACACAAAAAATGACAAACATTGTATTATTTGGTCCTCCAGGAGCAGGAAAAGGAACACAAGCAACTTTATTAAAAGATAAATATGGATTAATACATATTTCTACAGGTGATGTTTTTAGATACAATATAAAAAATAATACAGATTTAGGGATTCTTGCCAAGTCTTTTATGGATAAAGGCGATTTAGTACCAGACCAAGTTACTATAAATATGCTTAAAGCAGAAGTAAATAAGAATGCCGATGCTAAAGGTTTTATTTTTGATGGTTTCCCTAGAACCGAATCACAAGCAAAAGCATTAGATGATTTCCTTTCCGAAAAAGGAGAAGCAATTAATGGTATGGTTGCACTTGAAGTGGAAGAAGATTTACTAGTAAAAAGATTATTAAAAAGAGGAGAAACTAGCGGAAGATCAGACGATCAAGACGAAAGTAAAATCCGTAATAGGTTTAATGAATACGAAACAAAAACAGCCATTTTAAAAAATTATTATTTAGAACAAAACAAATATTTTGGTGTAAATGGTGTTGGTTCTATTAAAGAAATAACAGATAGACTTTGTAAAGTTTTTGATACATTATAGAAAATAGCAAATAGACCTTCAAGGTTTTTAAAACCTTGAAGGTCTAACTTTAAATTAAACAATTTGCCTTGCGACCTTTGCGAAAACATTGCGACCTTTGCGGTTAAAACAAAAAAATGACTGAAGGAAATTTTGTAGATTACATAAAAATATACGCTTCTGCTGGTAATGGCGGAAAAGGTTCTGTGCATTTACACAGAGAAAAGTACATAACCAAAGGCGGACCAGATGGTGGCGATGGCGGTCGTGGTGGACACATTATTATTAGAGCAAATAGAGAAATGTGGACGCTTTTTCATCTAAAATTTAAACAACATTTTAGAGCAACCGAAGGTCATGGCGGAAGCGGCAGTAGAAGTACAGGTAAAGATGGAAAAGATATTTATATTGATGTTCCTTTAGGTACTATTATTCGACATGGCGAAACGCAAGAAAAATTATTTGAAGTAACCGAAGATAAAGAAGAAGTCATCTTATTAAGAGGCGGAAAAGGTGGTCGTGGAAACTGGCACTTTAGATCTTCTACAAACCAAACACCAAGATACGCACAACCTGGTATTGAGGGTTTAGAGGCTTGGTTTCAATTAGAACTAAAAGTATTGGCAGATGTTGGTTTAGTAGGTTTCCCTAATGCGGGTAAATCGACTTTATTATCTGTAATTACTTCGGCAAAACCTAAAATAGCAGACTATGCTTTTACTACTTTAAAACCAAATTTAGGTATTGTAGAATATCGTGACTTCAGATCTTTTGTAATGGCAGATATCCCTGGTATTATAGAAGGCGCAGCAGAAGGAAAAGGACTAGGACATCGTTTTTTAAGACATATAGAACGTAATTCTACCTTGTTATTTATGATTCCTGCAGACAGTGATGATATTAAAAAAGAATATGAAATATTGTTGAATGAATTACGTAAACATAACCCTGAATTAATAGATAAACAACGTTTATTAGCGATTTCAAAATCGGATATGTTAGATGATGAATTGATAGAAGAAATGACTAAAGAACTACCAAAAGGTGTTCCTTTTATCTTTATTTCTTCGGTTGCGCAACAAAATTTAATGGAACTTAAAGATAAACTTTGGGCGATGTTACAGGATTAATAAAGAAACCCAAACAACCAAAGTGGTATTATATTTCCATTACCATATTCTATATTATCTTTAATAAGATAAGCATTCTTAATACCTTTTATTTGTTTTTTCGTTTTGTTTTTTCCTCCAATTTCAAAAGTATAAGTATCATTAACTATAAAATCGCTTTTATTAGATAAGTCTATTTTAGAAACAACTTTTAATTGATTTAAAAAAAATGTCTCCCTAATATTACCAATATTTGCATTTTTATTTGCAATGGCATTTATAATATTTGTATTGTTTAAATACAATTTATCTGGTTTACTTAAAATGGTAATTCCTTTATTTGGTTTGTTTATTATTGTGATTAATCTTGCTTTATCTAAATATGTAAGTGCTTTTATTAAACTCTGTCTAGAGATATTAATTTTTGTAGCAATTTTACTAATATTTGGTGTAAAAGGCACACTTGTAGCTATAGCAAAAAGCAATTTTTTAATTTTTGTAACTTGCTGAAAATCTATATTTTCTACTGCTAAAATATCAATTTCGATAATTAGATTAATGGTATTTATTAGTTTTTGTTGGTATTCAGTTATTCCTTGAGTGAAATATGGATATGCACCATATTGATTGTATGTATTAAAAGTGAGGATTGGTTTTATTTTTTGATTAATTTCTGAAGCAATTTCAACATGATTTTCAAGTATGTTTTCTAAACTATAAATTGGTAATTTAATTGAATTTTCTAATTCAATAAATTCTCTAATTGACATTTCTGGTAAAGTATAACTTACAACTCTACGAGATAAATCAGATTCCGATTTATAAATTTCTAAAATAGATGATGAAGTAAAAACTACTTTTAAATCAGGATGATTATCATAGATTAATTTTATTTCTCTCGACCAATTTGGGTATTTATGAACTTCATCTAAAAAAAGATATTTTCCGCCATTTTGTGAAAATTCTTCTGCTAATTCTATTAAATTATTTTCAATAAAAAATAATTCGTCCATAGAAATATATAAAACGGAATTGTCTTTAGGTAAATTTAGTTTTATATGTTGTAATAAGAGTGTAGTTTTACCAACACCTCTTGCACCTTTTATAGCAATTAGTTGGTTGTCCCAATTAATTTTAGATAACAAAAAACGTTTGAAATTTGTCTTTGTTCTTTCTATTTTTGTTCTAGATTTATTGAATAAAGAAATCATATTGTTAATTATAAATAACAAATATACATAAATATTGTTAAATATGATTAACAATCAATACATTAATTTATTAGTATTAAACCACTAGCATTGCGTTTAAAAAAACAAAAACACTGTTAAGTCCTATTTTTATTACA
>CAYQTF010000006.1:0-39170 GCA_964420345.1 uncultured Flavobacteriaceae bacterium | reverse complement strand
TTGCGCTAACGGATTTACACCATCATTACAATATAAATTTGTAGCATAATCAAAATTAGAATCATCTTCTACAACAATAGTGATAGTTTGCGTAGTTCCACTTGGACAATTACCTCCAAAATCATAACTAATAATATAACTTGTTCCTGCTGTTGTTGTAGATAAATCTAATTCACCAGTTGCACTTATGGTTGCACCATTATTTACAGTAAATGTTCCGCCTGCTGTTACTATATTAAATGCTGTTGGGTTTGCATCATCAATACAAACTTCCGAAGGAAATTCAAAACTTGCATCTTCTGTTATTTCAATAGTAATTGTAAATTCACTTGACGTTCCACATTCTGTTATAGTATAAGTTATAACAAATACACCTGTACCATCATCACCTAAAGCAGATACTACTAAGTCAATAAAACCAGAAAATGAATTAATACTTCCGCCATTACTTATAGTATAAACACCACCTGAAACTTCTGAAGTTGGCAATAAATCTATAGCATCATCATTACAATAATTAGTATCAGGATATGTGAAAGACGCATTATCATCAAAAATTTCTATAGTATTTGAATCTTCACTTGGACAATTACCACCAAAACTATAGGTAATTGTATAAATTGTATTTGCTGTTACTGTTGCTAAATCAATTTCACCAGTTGCAGAGTTGATTGTTACTGCATTATCATCAATAGTAAAAATTCCGCCAGCAGTTGTGATATTAAACGCTGTAGGATTTGGAATTTCAGATAAACAAGCAGTTTCTGGATATTCAAAATTTGGGTCTTCTGCTTGCTCAATGGTAATGATAAATGGATTTGCTGGTAAACTACACATATTTATATCATGTGTAATAGTAAATACACCTGTACCATCATCACCTAAACCAGAAGCTACTAAATCAATTTCGCCAGTATCTGCATTAATAACACCACCATTATCAATAGTATATGTTGCTATATTCACACCTGTATCTGGTAATGGGTTTGCATCATTAGTACAATAATTTGTGCTTGCATATGTAAATGCAGCATCTAAAACTGGCAACGCTATAATATTAAATGATCTTAATGTTACACAAGTAGCATCTGTTACATCTTCTACTCTAATGTAAATAGTTTCGTTAGATGCAGTATATGGATTTAATATTAATATTGGGTTTATATTATTATTTGCATCATCTAATGAATTGTGATAAGAAATAATAAAATCTACTGGATTTAAACCATTCAATACCAATGTAGTCTGATCAATATCAAAATCAAAAGTACCCGAACCGATTGGATCTTCACATTCTGTTAAATCGACAGGTTCTGCTAAATCAGGTGTAAAACCAGGTGTAATAGTAATGGTGTCTTGTAAAAAAATAAAATCATCACTACATTCATCTAAGAATTCATATTGTACCACATAAGTTGTTTCTACTTGAGGTGACACATTTATCACTAAACCATTATCTGCATTAAGTGGCGTATTCATGTCGTTTGTGTCAAACCATGTTAATGTGTAATCTAACTCATCTCCATTTGGTTTAAAACGCCAAAGTTCGCCACCAGATGTTGGAGTCCATGCACCTTGTTCTCTACCAACTGGTGAGTAACCAACAGTTGCAAATTTATTTTGAATACCAACTAATCCTTTACCATCTTCCCAAGTAGTACAGATGTCTTTTACTTCAACAAAAATGTCAATTACATTAGACGATTCATAAAGTATGATTTTAGATTTACTTTCTAATTCATTACAACCAAACTGCCTACATTCAAAACTAACAACATATCTTCTATTTGGTGCTACACCTAAGGCTTGTGCAACTATTCTGTCATTTCTTGGTTGTATTGAAGGATCCATATCATGATATGGACCAAAAATAGCATTTGTTTGGTATATTTGATCTGGCAATTCATTAGTTTCCGTTAGCCAAACATGAAAATCGCCAACAACAGATGTATCAAAAGTAACCACACCATTTGCAGAAACTAATAATTGATCATATTGATTACCAAAAAAACAAAAACTAAATGGTATATCTAAAACAAAATTAATCCAAGCATCATCTGTTTGTAGATTTGCTCTTGCACCTTCGTGTGGTATAGACGGACAAAGTAATTCGCCTCCAATAGTGTAATCTGTAGTGCTTCTATAACTAGGGTTAATTAAAGCTGCAGTTAATTCTACCTCGCCATCATCAGCACACAGCATTTGTATATCATCACCAGCATCTAAATTTTCACAAACTTGCGCATTAATAGTAACTAGAAAAAAAGAAAAGGAAACTAATAAAAATATTTTTTTAATCATTGTGGTTAGTTTTATTTTGCTTAAAAATAATAAGTTTCAAATATACTATTTTATTTTATATCTAAAAATTATAGATTAGAAAAAACCATTTCATAATTTATGAAATGGTTTTTTCTATATTTTAATTTGCAAAACTATTCTTTTTACAATAATCAAAACAATTATTTCTATTGAAAAACTACAGAGTTTGGTATTATACCAGTAGTAATTATTTCGCTATTATTTGTGTTTAGATCAAATATTTTCAATTCGCCTTCACTAGAAAAATCTCCTGCATTTAGAGTGTATAATTTATCGTTGTTAATTGACATTCCGTAATAAAAACCATCATAACCTGAGATTTCTGTAGCGGTTGTGTTTTCAATATTCATATTGTAAACTTTACCGTTTAGAGCATAATATAGCACGTCATCATCGCTATTAATAGATAAATGTTGTGGATATTCGTTTAGTTCAAAATCAATATTTAAAACTACAGAGTCATTACTAATTCTAACTAATGAACCTGAAGTTTCGTCATATATTCCACTGCATAAAACCCAAATATCGTTATTTTTATCAACTTTAATTGAGTTTGGCACATCGCCAACTGGTATTTCTGTAATAACCGAATCAGTATCTGTATTAATAACTACAACTTTATTATTTTGACTATGACCGCCTTGTAAATTTACATATAATTTAGCATCGTTAATTAGTAAATCTTCTGGACCTTCATCTACTGAAATCGTACTTTCTACAGTATTTGTATTCAAATCTATTACAGTAATAAAATCATCTGAAGTGATAGATGGGTCATTCCAATTAGAAACATATCCTTTATTGCCAATTGCAACAAAACATCTTGGGTTATTTATATTTTCTCCATCTATTGTAGCAATTTTCTCCATAGTATATCTATTAGTAACAATAATTTTATGCGAACCGTTTAATACTAAGTATGCTTTGTCTTCATAAAAATACATAGATTGTAATAGGCTACCCATTGGTTCGCCATTTACGGTTTGGTAAACATCGTGTGTAACTGCTCCGTTATTATCTACAAAAGATAAAGTCCCTATTCCTGAACCAAAATTACCTTCGTTAACTATAAAATACCCTAATGCATAGTTTCCTAAAGATACTAAGCATTCTGTTTCTAAAGTTACTTTAATTTCTTCCCAGGTTTGACCATTTAAATCTATTTCTGTTACTTCATTATTTGCAATAACTCTATAAAAAGTTTCTCCATCTACATAACAATACTCAGTTTGAAGGTTTTCACATGTAATACAATCTGCCTCTATTTGTAAGTTATCATCGTCCGATGAACAAGAAAAAAGCATTGCAAAGATTACTACTAATAATAATTTTTTTAAGTGTTTCATTTTGTTTAATAATTTAAAGTTAATTGAATGTTATAATTTCGATTTGGCATTGGTCTAAATGCAACAGTTTCATATTTTATATTAAAAATATTGTTAGCGAAAAGACCGATGTTTAATTTGTTTTTCAGAAAGATTTTATTTATCTGAAGGTTCGACAACCAAAAATCATCTACTGTTTTAGTATTAGATGTTGTAGTAAAAACTTCGCCATTATATTGCTGATTAAAATTTAATGACCAATCTTTAAATTGATAATGTAACGATGCGTTTCCTTTATGAAACGGATTGTAAATTAGCTGTTTACCTAATTTTTTATCTTCCGAAACAGTATAAGCATATTGAGTTTGAAATTTAATGTGATGTTTTCCTATATTTTTATCTATTTCGAATTCAAATTCTACACCATAACTTTCGACTTCTTGGACGTTAACTGGTCGCCAAAAAGTGCTGGTAACTGGTCGCCACTGAATTAAATCTTCACTATTGGTATAAAAAGAGGTTGCTGAAATTAAAGTGCTTTTAGATTTATAATCAACTCCTATTTCAGAAGTATTGCTTTTTTCTGGTAATAAATCTTCGTTACCGCTTTCTTCCCAAAATAAATCATTAAACGTCGGTAATCTAAAATTTGTAGAGAAATTTCCTCGTAATGTAAACTTAGAATCTAATTGGTATTTACTATCAATTGCATAGATTAATGGCACTTTATAGATAGAAGAAAAACTTTGTCGTAAACTCACATTATATAACCATTTTTTAATTGGTTGCTGATGTAATAACAAGTAAACATCTAAATTATTTCGTTCTTTATCTTGTATGCTTGAACCATTTCCGTTTATAAACCTGTTTTCAATACCTGTATGTACACTCAAAGTTTCTTTTACAAAATAGTTAAAATCATATTTCGCAACATAACTATTTGTATGTCCGAATAAATAATTAGTAGTTTCTTTATTTAAAAAGAATTTATAATTCTCTTTTAAAAATGCTAATTTAAAAGATGAATTGTATTTTAAATTACTATTTTTCCAATTTAACAACAACCTTAAATCATCATTTTTATAGGCTGAATTATTTGGCGCTACCAATGTTCTAGAAAATTCTCTATCATTATAACTATAATTAGAATGTAATTGTAATTGATTATTTTCGTTTAATTTATAAGCGAAAACTCCTTTTAAATGATAATTTTTATATGCGCCATTTTCATTTGTGATGTCGGAATCTAAAAACGGATAATCATTATCAGATTTTTCACCATTAATCGCAATTTTAGCATATAATTTTGAATTGCTTCGTTTTATTTTTAATGCAAGGTTTTGCGTATTATAACTTCCGTAACCAATATTTAATAAAGCATCTTTTTTTGAGGTAAACTGAATTTTATCACTTAAGTTTATTGCGCCACCAATTGCGCCACTTCCAAAAAGAACCGATCCAGAACCTTTTCTAATTTCTATTTGATTGTAACCATTAGCAGAAATGGTATTAAAATCTGTCTGACCATTTAAAGCGGAGTTTATCGCTACACCATTCCAATAAACACCAGTATTTGCAGCGCCAGAACCTCTAAGCGAAATGGAAGAAACCATGCCATTTCCGTTTTGTTTAAAGTATAAGTTTGCTTGATTTTGCAATAAATTACCAAGTGATTGCTGTTGATTATTTATAACAGAATCGTTAAGTATTTTAATCTGATAACCTGCATTTATTTTAGCAGAAAAATTGCCGTACAACTTTACCTCATCTAATAAATTAATTGAATCATTTTGTGCAAATAAAACACCGCTAAAAAAAAGAATATACCAATATTTCATAATTGTTTTTCTTCCGAAAACTTAATTAATATTTAATTTGGCAGGTATCCTGACTTGCGTTTTGCTGTACGTCTTCCCATTACGTTTAAGTGTAACAGTGACTTTTTAGATTTACAACAAACGTTTCAATTTAATGAAACAAAGCTTACAGTTGCGGAGACAGTTCAAGAATTGCTTTTGCAATATGCTTTTTGGCATTATGCTTTTTGGCGCACTTGATTCCCATTTTCAGTTTATCTAAATAAATTTAAACAAACAACCAAAATCTTGGCAAAGATAAATAAATTTTAATGATAAAATACTTTTAAATCACCTTGATTACTATCTTTGTAATTCTATGCAAAAACATAAATCATATACTGTAGAACAAGCAAAAACTTTACTAGAACGTTATTGTATTTATCAAGATAGATGTCATGTGGAAGTTGAAAAAAAATTAAACAACTTAAATTTAATCGAAGAAGCTAAAGAACTAATCATTATTCATTTAATTCAGCATAATTTTTTAAATGAAGAACGTTTTGCAAAAAGTTTCGCAAGAGGAAAATTTAAAATTAAAAAATGGGGTAAATATAAGATTACTAACGAGTTGAAATTTAGAAAAATCAGTAATTATAACATAAAATCCGCTATGACTGAAATAGATTTAGATGATTATAATACAACAATTCATAAATTAATTATTAAAAAAGAAAAAACACTAACAGAAAAAAATAGTTTTACTAGAAAGAAAAAAATTTTAAATTTCATGCTTCAAAAAGGTTATACTTATAGTGATGTAATCAATACACTTAACGAAATTGGTTAAGTATATTCGCTTTGTAAATTTTTTGTAAAGACGTTTTGCAAAACGTCTTTACAAAAAATTTACAAAAAGTCTTTACAGATTGTTTCAAAACAAAAAAGCCCCAACTATTCTAAATAGTGGGACTTTTGTCATAATATAGATTTAACGCAATACTTTACCTTTTTTATCGAAAAAACGATAATTTAAGTATTGGTATGCGTCTCTTGGTAAAATTTTAACCCATTTCTTATTTTTAAGAAACCATTTTTGCTGTATAGAAGGAAATCCCTTTTGTAAATATGCTGCAATAAACGGATGTACATTTAGTACTAAACCATTGTACTTTGGGTGACTAATAAGTCGTTCTAAAATATGTTCGATTTTTTCAATTAAAACGATTGGTGCTTCGACTATTCCATTTTTATTTGGGTTAGGTTCTCTTGTAGTAATTACACGTTCTTGCCTAACTCGTTGTCTAGTAATTTGCATTAAACCAAACTTGCTTAAAGGCAAAATTTTGTGCTTTGTTCTACTCGATTTCATTTCGTCTTTAAAGAACTCAAAAAGTTTATTTCTATGTTCTGCTGCACGCATGTCTATAAAATCTACTACAATAATGCCACCCATATCACGTAATTGTAATTGACGAGCAATCTCGGCAGCTGCAATTAAATTCACTTCTAAGGCAGTATCTGCTTGCGAACTATTTTTATTGGAACGATTTCCACTATTTACATCAATAACATGTAAAGCTTCTGTGTGTTCAATTACAAGGTAAGCACCTTTTTTCATGGACACTGTTTGTCCAAATGCGGTTTTAATTTGTCTTTCGATATTTAATTTTTCAAAAATTGGTACTGTTGCATTATAGTGCTTTACTATAGAAACTTTGTTAGGAGCAATTCGCTCTAGATAATCTTTTAATTCTGCTACTAAATCCTTATCGTCACATAAAATTTTTGTAAAAGAATCATTAAAAATATCTCTTAAGATAGAAGAACCTCTATTAACTTCAGATAACACCTTTACAGGTATTTTAGAATGTTGATTTTCTATTTGTTTACATAAAGTTTTCCAACGTTCTAATGAGTTTTGTAAGTCTCTATCTAAATCTGCTACTTTAATATCTTTAGCAACTGTTCTTAATATAACACCAAAACCATTTGGTTTAATGCTTTTTACTAATCTTTTTAATCGTTCCTTTTCTTTTCGATCTTCAATTTTTTGAGAAACTGAAATTCTATTAGAAAAAGGTACTAAAACCAAATAACGTCCTGCAATGGATATTTCCGAACTTATTCTTGGTCCTTTAGTAGAAATTGGTTCCTTTACAACTTGAACCAATATATTTTGTTTCGATTTTATTACATCATCAATCTTTCCTCCTTTATCAATATCTTTTTCAAAGGAAAAGTTTTTTAATGTATAATCTATTTTTTTACCTGATCGTAATGAATTTACAAATTTATTTAAAGATGAAAACTGAGGCCCTAAATCATGGTAATGTAAAAAAGCATCTTTGTTATGACCAACATTTACAAAGGATGCGTTTAAACTACCTAAGGTTTTTTTTACGTTAGCTAAAAATATATCGCCAACCGCAAACTCATTATCGTTTTTATCTTTATGTAATTCAATCAATCTACCTTCTTTTAATAAGGCAAAATCTATATCAGAGGAATTTGATCTAATAATTAATTCTGTATTCACTCTGTTATTTTTTATACCAAACATTTTATACGCTCAACTTTTAAGCATTTTTTATTTGTTTGGAAGGTTAATAAAATTTACAAACGAAAATTAAATTAATAACTTTCTATGTCAAAGAACTTATAGATATTAAGAAAATAACGTGTAAAATAGCACACCTTAAATTATAATAAAATTAAAGGCGTTTTTGTAAAAAAACGCCTTTAACTAATTTATTTTTTCTTATGTCTGTTTCTTCTACTTCTTTTTTTACGTTTGTGCGTAGAAATCTTTTTACGTTTTCTTTTTTTACCACTTGGCATAGTTTATCTATTTTTAAGATGAATAAATTATTTTACTTTTACTTTTGTTTTTACCGCTTCTAAAAATATTTTTGCAGGTTTAAATGCGGGTATATTATGTGCCGGTATTTTAATTGTTGTGTTTTTTGTAATGTTTCTCCCTGTTTTTTCAGCACGTTTTTTAATAATAAAACTACCAAAACCTCTTAAGTAAACATTCTCACCACTTTCTAAAGAGTTTTTAACTTCTGTCATTAAGTCTTCAACTACTCTTAAAACATCTGCCTTTTCCATTCCTGATTTATCAGCAATACTCGAAACAATTTCTGCTTTTGTCATTATATAGTATTTATTTGTTTTTATTCTAAATTTTAGAACGGCAAATATATACTTTTTTTCATCTAAATTAAAAGTTAATTGATTAAATTTTAATACAATAAAATTATATTATTGCAGTACTAAAATATTAAGGTTTTAAAGTAATTATGTTGTTTTCTACAAAATTAATAAATTGGTATAAAAAAAATCAACGAGATTTTCCGTGGCGAGAAACCGAAAACCCGTATTTTATTTGGCTCTCTGAAATTATTTTACAACAAACAAAAACAGAACAAGGTTTACCTTATTATATAACATTCATAAAAAAATACCCAACTATTACAGATTTAGCTAACGCAAACGAAATGTCTGTATTAAAATTATGGCAAGGATTGGGTTATTATTCACGTGCTAGAAATTTACATTATTCGGCAAAATATATTGTTAATGAATTAAATGGTGTGTTTCCGAAAAACTATAAAGAATTATTACAACTAAAAGGTGTTGGTGATTATACAGCATCTGCAATTGCCTCTATATGTTATAATGAAAAAACTGCGGTAGTCGACGGAAATGTATATCGTGTTTTAGCAAGATATTTCGATATCGATATCCCAATTAACTCCACTAAAGGTATAAAAGATTTTAAATTATTGGCGCAAGAATTATTACCAAAATCAAATTACGGGTTGTATAATCAAGCAATTATGGACTTTGGCGCAACTGTTTGCACACCAAAAAGAACAAAGTGCCTTAGTTGTATTTTAAATGATAGCTGCTTGGCTTTACAGAAAAAAAAGGTCGATGTCTTACCAGTTAAAATAGGAAAAATTAAAATTAAAAAACGCTATTTTAATTATTTCGTTTTTCTAGACAAAAATAACAACACTCTAATTAGCAAAAGGTTAGGTAAAGGTATTTGGCAGAATTTATACGAATTTCCATTACACGAATCTACTAAAGAAATATTTAAAGTTGATGAAGATTTGTTTCCTAAAAATATTTCTAAAAAAAATGTTTTATCTATACATCTTTTCAATAAAAAAATAATTCAACATAAACTGTCACATCAGCATATTTTTACGAAGTTCTGGATTGTGAAATTAGATGTAAATCTTAAAAAATCTATCCCTTTTTATAAAATGAAAAAATATCCTATTTCAACACTTGTTCATAATTTTTATATCACATTTGAAAAATTAATATAAATTTCAGTACTTTTGATATGTAAAACAAAATATGGCAAGTAGTTTAAATAAAGTTATGTTAATTGGTCATTTAGGCGATGCAATAAAACTGCACTTTTTTGAAGGTGGCAATTGTATAGGTAGGTTTCCGCTAGCAACTAACGAAAGTTACAACAATAAAACTACTGGTGAAAAAATCACTAACACCGAGTGGCATAATATAGTTGTACGCAATAAACTTGCAGAAACTTGTGAAAAACATTTAAGTAAAGGCGATAAAGTTTTTGTAGAAGGACGATTAAAAACAAGACAGTGGCAAGATGATGCAGGTAATGACAAATACACAACCGAAATTCATATTTATGACATTATGTTTTTGAAAACTAAAAAATTCTTAGAAGACAAAAATACTTCCAACCAAAAAGACATTGAAAATAACAACAAAAAAGAAGATAATTTACCATTTTAACTTAACCTAATTTTAATTGGATCCAGAACCCATCAGTTTATTTATAACCTTACCATTTAATGGCTTAATACTAATTCAGATACTAATATTATTAGTTTTATTAATTCTTTCTGCATTAATTTCGGGTACAGAAATTGCGTTTTTTTCACTCTCAAAATATACTTTAAATAATGCAGTCGATAATAATCGAAAAGGAATTCAAACGGTTACCGAACAACTTAAAAAACCAAAAAAATTATTAGCAACCATATTAATTGCTAATAATTTTATTAATATTTTGTTTATTATTTTATTTAAAAATGTTGGCGATTACTTTTTTAGCAATATGGAGTCTGCCGTAATAAAGTTTTTATTAGAAGTTATATTAGTCACTTTTTTAATACTACTTTTTGGCGAAGTTCTACCTAAGGTTTATGCAAACAGAAATCCGTTAAAATTTGCTTTATTCATGTCAAAACCAATAAAAGTTTTAAATTATTTATTTTCGTTTGTGAGTATTCCATTAATGGGATTAACTAACATTGTAGAGAAAAAATTCTCTAAAAAGCAATCCGATTTTTCAGTAAATACCCTAAACGAAGCTTTAAAACTAACCTCTAAAAATACTACCAAAGAAGAGAAAAAAATATTAGAAGGTATTGTGAATTTCGGAAACACAGAAACCGTACAAGTTATGTGCCCAAGAATTGATGTTTTTGCTATTTCTGAAGAAGAAAAATTTGATGAAATATTACCCGAAATTATCAAAAAAGGCTATTCGAGAGTACCTGTTTATGCAGAAAATATAGATACCATTAAAGGAATTCTATATACCAAAGATTTATTGGCACATCACACAAAAAAAACCTTTAAATGGCAAAATTTAATTCGAGAAGCACTTTTTGTTCCAGAGAATAAAAAGCTGGATGATTTGTTACTTGAGTTTAAAGGTAAAAAAAATCATTTAGCCATTGTTGTAGATGAATATGGTGGCACTTCGGGCATTATAACTCTAGAAGATATTATTGAAGAAATTGTGGGTGATATTAGTGACGAATATGATGACGACGATATTGCCTATTCAAAATTAGATCAGAACAATTATGTTTTTGATGCCAAAATTGCATTAAAAGATTTTTATAAAATATTAAATTTAAATGAAGTTGACTTTAAAAACATAGAAGGCGAAGCAGAAACACTTGCAGGACTAATATTAGAAGTCTATGAACAGTTTCCTAAAAAAAATGATATAATAAAAACAAATAAACTTACGTTTGCTATTGAGTCATTAGACAAAAAACGAATCAAACAAGTTAAGGTTACTTTAAATGATTGAAAGTTAGTGTTCGGTCATCAGTATTCAGTGTTTACAATTAAAAAATATATTAACTATGTGCCTATGTGGTAAATATATCATCAGTATTCAATCGTCAGTATTTTATAGGTCGAAAAAACAAATAAACGAATACGTAAATAAACAACAACAATGTTTTATATTATTCCATTAAATTCATGGCAGAATAAAAAAAATAAAAGATACACTCTATTATTTTCATGCTTGTTCTTTGTTTTTTCTTGCACTAAAGAAACATTTCCGAAACCAACAGGTTACTTAAATCTTTCTAGAAATAAGGTTACTTATAAAACTATAGATATTGATTGTCCGTTTGAATTTGAAATACCCAAAAACACAAAAATATTAGTAAATGATAAATGTTGGTTAAAAATAAAATATCCGAAATTAAAAGCAACTATAGATATTACTTACAGACCTATAACTAATAATTTAAGAGAATTATTAATAGAAGCAGAGAAACTTACCACAAAACACACCGTAAAAGCAGATAGAATAAGTATTTCACCATTATTCGAAAACACTAAAGAAAAAGTTTATGGTAAAATAAGTGATGTAATTGGTAATGCAGCTTCACCTCTGCAATTTCAAATAACCGATAGTTTAAATCATTTTATTACTGGTGCGGTTTATTTTAATGTGCAACCTAATTATGATTCTATTTACCCTGCAATACGCTTTATAGAAAAAGACTTAATACATCTAATCGAAACCACTAAGTGGAAATAATAAAATGGATTAATTGTTTATTCGTATAACTGTTTATAAATAGTGCTAACGATTAACCAATTACACAAACAAATGACAATTAGTAATTTGACAAAAGTGATGAATCATGGCTTTAGGTTGATTTAAGTGGGTAATTTATTTCTCGCAAAGTCGCTAAAGCGCAAAGTTGAGCCTGTCTAATGAACTAAGTCGCTATTATGTTTGCTTTGCAAACATTTGGTGACTTTTAAGACTTTAAATACTTTGCGCCTCTGCGCCTTTGCGAGATTATTTTATTTTAATTACCCACTTAAATCAACATAGCACCTGAATCATTCCATTAAAATCATAGTGTAGTCAGGATGATTTTTTGTATTTGTTTACTGTTTAATAGATATTAATAAATGACGATTAAACAAATAAACAATTAAACAAATAAACAAATACATTCTCTTTTGTAATATTTTTTGTACTTTGCACACATATTAATCAAATAAGAAACAAAATGAGAAAATTATTTACAATTGTAATTGCAATTTTATTTAGTAGTACACTGTTTGCTCAAACAGTAGTTACTGGTAATGTAAAAGATGCAAGTTCAGGCGAGCCACTTCCTGGAGTTAATATTAAAGTGGTTGGAAAATCTTTAGGTACAGCAACCGATTTTGACGGTAATTATTCCTTAAAGGTAAAACAAGAACCACCATTTAATGTGGTAGTTTCTACATTAGGTTTTGCTTCACAAACAATAAATGTTACGGAGAAAAACCAAACTTTAGATGTTACTTTAACCGAAAATGCTTCTGCTTTAGACGAAGTGGTAATTTCTGCTTCTAGAACACCAGAAAGCGTTAGAGAATCTCCTGTTACTATTGAAAGAATGGACGCTAGAGATATCGCAAACACAGCATCGGCAAGTTTTTATAATTCTATTGAGAATTTAAAAGGAGTAGATGTTAATACAAGTTCTTTAACTTTTAATTCTGTTAATACACGTGGTTTTGCAACTTTTGCAAATACTCGTTTTGTACAATTAATCGACGGTATGGACAACGCATCGCCAGCACTTAATTTTGTATTAGGTAATTTAGTTGGTATGAACGAATTAGATGTGAATTCAATAGAATTATTGCCAGGTGCATCTTCTGCACTTTATGGAGCAAATGCTTTTAATGGTATTTTATTTATGACTAGTAAAAATCCTTTTGATCATCAAGGTATAAGCATGTATCTAAAAAAAGGAATAACAAGTTCTGATGCTGGCGGGCAAGATGCATATACAGATGTTGGTATTCGTGCTGCTCATGCATTTAGCGAAAAATTCGCAGCCAAAGTTTCTTTTTCTTACTTAGATGGTACAGATTGGGTTGCAAATGACACAAGTCAATATGAAATTACACAAGCAGGATTTGTAGATGAAATTACTACTTTTGAAAATAGAGGTGTAGCTCATGATGGTATTAATATTTATGGTGATGAAGTAGCAACAGATATTAATGGAGTTGCTCAGGCGTTAGAAGGTCTTGGCTTAATACCTTCAGGTGCAAGTGCATTGATACCTTCGGTTACTGTAGGTAGAGATGGTTACTTAGAACAACAACTTACAGATTACGAAGCAAGAAGCGTTAAAACAGATATTTCATTAAATTATAGACCTAATGGTGATGATTTAGAAATTCTTTGGAATTCTAGAATTGGTTTTGGTAATACCATATATCAAGGAGCAAATAGATACCAATTAAAAAACTTTTTAATGCAACAACACAAATTAGAAATTAGAAGCGATGATTTCTTTTTAAGAGGTTATGTTACTTCTGAAACTGCTGGCGATTCTTACGACCTTCGTTTTACAGGTATTAACTTAGCTAAAATAGATGCGACTGAATGGTTTGGTACTTATACTGGCGGCTATTTACAAGCTGTTTTAGGTGGTGCAACCGACACACAAGCGCATGCTATCGCAAGAGGCGCAGCAAACACTGCTTTCCCACTTTTAGTGCCAGGAACTCCTAGATTTGAAGAGAATTTTGAAAGAATTACAAATGATCCAGATGTAAACTCTGGTTCTCAATTTGTTGACGATACCCAAATGTATGTTGGTGAAGGTAATTATAATTTTAAGAGACTTTTAAATGATGTTATAGATTTACAAGTTGGTGGTAATTATAGAGTTTATTCTTTAAATTCTGGTGGAACAATTTTTACAGATTATGATGGTCCTATTGAATATGATGAATATGGTGCTTATATACAAGCAATCAAAAAACTTATGGATGATAGATTAAAATTAGCCGCTTCATTAAGAATGGATAAAAATGAATTTTTTGATGCAAATATATCACCAAGAGTTTCTATTAACTATGCAGCAGGAGACAAGAAACAACATAATATAAGAGCATCATTCCAAACTGGTTTTAGAAATCCTGACACACAATCTTTATTTATCGGTTTTAATGTAGGTAGAGCAATATTAGTTGGTTCTTCTCCAGATAATTTAGATAGAATTTTACCCGGAACTCCTTTGACAGGTAGAGATGCGTATTTTAATTCTTATTCTTTATCTTCATTTCAAACGTTTAGAGAATCGGGCGATATTGCAGATTTAAATGCGACTCCTACCGCTATAGTCGAACAAGAAAAAGTAACGGCTTACGATGTAGGTTATAGAGGGAAATTAGGAAAATTCTCAGTTGATTTGAATGCCTATTATAATGCGTATGATGGTTTTATCAATAATAAATTAGTAATTGCTCCTGGCGCTGGTAGTGTAAGCGATATATCTGGAGTTGTTGGTTTAGGTGATAGTGATACCCAAATTTTTCAATTATACACAAACTCTACCGCAGATGTTGTATCTTATGGTGGTGTAGTTGGTTTGTCAACTAGAATTGGCAATGGTTATAATATTGGTTTAAACTATACTTATGCTATATTAGATTTTGATCAAGAGTCTGATCCAGATTTTACAACACAATTTAACACACCAAAAAACAAAGTAAAATTCTCAATTGGTAACAATGAAGTTTATAAAAACCTTGGTTTTAATCTTAATGTAAGATGGAGTGATCAATATTTTTGGCAGTCTAGTATTGCAAACGCAGTTATTGAAGAAAGAACTGTTATTGATGCGCAAATAAATTATTCTTTTCCAAAATTAAAATCAACATTTAAAATTGGTGGTACAAATTTAAATGGCCAAGATTACAGAAGTGCTCCTGCAGCTGCTAATGTTGGACAACAGTATTATGTTTCTTGGGTTATTAACAATTAAAAAATTATAAAAATGAAAAAAATTATTTCAATTAAATATTTATTTATAATATCATTATTCACATTTGTATTTACATCTTGTGATGATGAAGATTATGTTCTAGAAGAAGTTGATGATACTGTAGCACTTACAAATGGTACAGCCGATTTTTCTAAATTTGTTGCCATAGGCAATTCATTAACAGCAGGTTTCACTGATGGTGCATTATTCATTGCTGCTCAGAACAATTCTATGCCAAATTTATTAGCTAATAAGTTTGCAATGACTGGTGGTGGTGTTTTCACACAACCTTTAATGAGTGACAATATTGGTGGTTTATTATTAGGTGGTAATGTAGTACAACCTCCAAGATTGTTTTTTAATGGTGCAGGTCCTGCAAGATTAGATGCAACACCAACTACTGAGATATCTAATATAATTTCTGGTCCGTTTAACAATGTAGGAGTTCCTGGAGCTAAAAGTTTTCATTTATTAGCAAATGGTTATGGCAATGTTGCAGGTGTTGCTCTAGGTTTAGCAAATCCATATTATGCAAGAATGGCATCATCGCCTAATGCCTCTATAATAGAAGATGTGGTTGCACAAAACCCAACATTTTTTACTTTATGGATAGGTAGTAATGATGTATTAAGTTACGCAGTTGGTGGTGGAACAGGTACAAATCAATTAGGTAATTTTGATCCTTCAACTTATGGTAGTCAAGATATAACTGATCCAAATGTTTTTGCAGGTGTTTATACTCAAATATTAAGTGCTGTTACAGCAAACGGTAGTAAAGGTGTAGTTCTAAATTTACCATATGTAACTTCCATACCTTATTTTACTACTATACCTCATGCACCACTTGACCCAACTAGTGAAGCTTTTGGTCCTCAAATACCTACTTTAAATGCTACATTTGCTCCGTTAAATCAAGCTTATACATTTTTAGGAGTTCCTGAGCGTTCTATAGTATTTTCTCAAACTGCTGCAAGTCCTGTTGTTATACACGATGAAACAATACCGAACATTGCTGTACAATTAGCAGCGGTATTACAAGGTGGCGGATTAGACCCAGTAACTGCTGGACTGTTAGCTAATCAATACGGTCAATCAAGGCAAGCAACTGAAGCTGAATTGTTAGTTTTACCTAGTTCATCAATTATTGGTCAATTAAATCAAACTTATTTTGATAATTTGGTATTAGCAGGAGTTCCACCAGCAACAGCAGGTCAATTATCTATAAATGGAATTACATATCCTTTACAAGATAAATGGGTATTATTACCAAGTGAACAACTCGAAGCAAATAATGCTACTGATGCATTTAATGCAGTAATTGGGAATCTACTTACAAATCAATTTAGTGATTTAGCATTTATAGATGCAAATCAATTAATGAATAATTTGGCAAATGGCGGGTTACCTTTTGATGAATTTGTAATGAACAACAGTCTAGTATTTGGAAATACTTTTTCTTTAGATGGTGTTCACATAACTGCAAGAGGTAATGCATTTATTGCAAACGAAATTTTAATGGCTATAGATGCTAAATATGAATCTAATTTTATGGGTTCTAACAACTTAAATAAAGCAATAGATTACGATACGCAGTATCCTGCAACATTACAGTAATAATTTATTTATTGTAAGATTAAATAAAAAATGCTTCGATGAAAATCGAAGCATTTTTTTTGCTATAAATTTAAATAATTTTTATATATTTAACTATTGACAGTAAATAGCAAACTTTATAAAAAACAAAATAATAGTACTTTTTAAAATTGAAAAAGAACTTAGTGTTAAAAAAATATTACTAATAAATTATCTATATCTAAACAAACAGTACATATTATATAAATAAAATTAGTAACTGTTTTTTAGTTACATTAAATGATTGTATCTTTGTATATGAGTAGAATAGAAAAATTATTAATCAAATTTAAAAGTGTTTCAAAAACATTAACCTGGAATGAATTAGTTAAAATATTAAATTATCTTGGTTATCTCGAAACATCAAAAGGAAAAACAGGAGGTTCAAGACGAAAATTTATAAATAAAGAAAAAGATATTCTTAAACTTCATAAACCACACCCATCAAATATTGTTAAAGAATATGTTATTAGACAACTTTTAGAAAAATTAGAACTATAATGAAAAATTATTTAGAATATAATAAATATATAGGAACTGTTAATTTTAGTGCAGGAGATGCTGTTTTTTATGGAAAATTAGAAGGGATTGATGACTTGGTGCTTTTTGAAGGCGATACTGTTGTTGAACTTAAAAGTGCTTTTATAGACGCTGTTGATGACTATATAGAAATGTGTAAGGAAATAGGAAAAGAACCGAATAAAACATACAAAGGTGTTTTTAATATTAGAGTGCCTAGTGAGGTACACAAACAAATTTCAATTATTGCAACAAAAAAAGAAATGAAATTAAATGAACTGATTAATAAAACTCTTGGTTTTTTGTTAAAACACGAAGAATTAGTTTTAAATAGTAGTAAATAAACGGTCGTTTCTCTAAGGCTAATTATATGAAGTATAAAAATGTATGTTTTGCTATTGACAGTAAACAGTAAACTAACATGAAAATAATTTTTTAGAGTCTCACAAATAAAAATTAAAAAAATTGCTAAACAGTAATAGGTTTAGCAATTGTTGGTAGTTTTAAAGATTTTGATGTGATAACCGATATTTAAAAACCTACCGTCTATTCATATAAATTAGCACATAATAAAGTAATGTTGACAAAGCGCCAACTGCTGCAACAACATAAGTTCTCGCAGCCCATTTTAAGGCGTCTTTTGCTCCATGATGCTCTTCTGGTGTTAACATGTTTTTATTTTCCAACCATGCTAATGCTCTATTACTGGCATCGTATTCAACAGGTAATGTTACAAAACTAAATAAAACAGTGGTTGCGAAAAGTACAATTCCTGCCAATAATAACTGTGGAAAAGAATTTACTAAAAATATGCCACCAATTAAAACAAATTGTGCCATTCTGCTAGATATGTTTACAGTCGGCACTAATTTACTACGTAATTGTAACCAAGAATAACCAACTGCATGTTGTATAGCATGACCACATTCGTGTGCAGCAACCGCAGCAGCAGAAGCATTTGTTTGACCGTAAACAACTTCGCTTAAATTAACCGTTTTATCTCTAGGATTATAATGATCTGTTAATTGCCCTTTTACAGAAATTACTTTAACATCATAAATGTTATTATCTGCTAACATCTTTTCGGCAATTTCTTTACCACTTAAACCGTTTTGCAATTGTAATTTAGAATATTTTGCAAATTTACTTTTTAAACGTTTTTGTACAATACCACCAATTAAGGCAATTAAAGCCCCAATAATATATGCTCCCATCATAATTTTATATTTTTTTTAAATTTTATTAATTTTTAATCTTTAGTTTTACAACATAAATTATACCATTTTAAAAGCAAAGACATTATGTCAAAAATAAGCAATATTCTTTTAATATACACTGGCGGAACCATTGGCATGGTTAAAGATTATAAAACCAATGCATTACGTGCATTCGATTTTAGTAATTTAAGAGATCGAATTCCAGAATTAAATCATTTAGACTGTAAAATTAACACCATTAGTTTTGATGAACCAATAGATTCATCAAATATGAATCCGAAATATTGGGTAAAAATAACAGAAATAATAGAAAATAATTATGACTATGCAGATGGTTTTGTAGTACTTACGGGTAGCGACACTATGGCATATACATCATCGGCTATAAGTTTTATGTTAGAAAACTTAACTAAACCCGTTATTTTTACAGGTTCACAATTACCTATAGGTGATTTAAGAACAGATGCAAAAGAAAATTTAATAACCGCAATACAAATTGCATCGGCAACAAAAAACGGAAAACCAAGAATTAATGAAGTTTGCTTATATTTTGAATATAAATTATATAGAGCAAATAGAACTACCAAAATAAATGCCGAACATTTTGAAGCATTTTCTTCACCTAATTTCCCTCATATAGCCGAAAGTGGTGTGCATTTAAAATTTGAGGAACATTTGTTATTAAAAGTAAAAATTGAAAACAAACTTACAATTCGTAAAAAATTAAATGACAATATCGTTATTCTAAAATTATTTCCAGGAATATCATTAGTAAGCGTAAAAACAATATTAAATATTAATAATCTACAAGGTGTTATATTGGAAAGCTATGGTTCTGGAAACGCTACAACAAATAAAGGTTTTATTAGATTACTCAAAAATGCAATTGATAAAAACATACAAATAATAAATGTTACCCAATGTAATAGCGGTAGTGTAATTTTGGGTCAATATGAAACTAGTACAGAATTAAAAAACATAGGTGTAATAAGTGGTAAAGACATTACTACGGAAGCTGCAGTTGCTAAACTAATGTATTTATTAGGTCAAAACATTTCGAAAATAAATTTTAAAAAAATATTTGAAACTTCTTTAAGAGGCGAAATGACTGAATGACAGTCGTTTATTTAAAAAAAATGATTTATGTTAAAAACAAAACCTAAATAAATTTTAATAAATACTTTTTTTTTTGTTACTTGTCCATCTTAATAATTTAATTTATTAAGGAGAGGTGGCCGAGTGGCTTAAGGCGCACGCTTGGAAAGCGTGTTTACGAGAAATTGTAACAAGGGTTCGAATCCCTTTCTCTCCACGTAAATTTTGTTGTTAAATAAAATTATGTATCTTTAACCCGTTAACAAATTAATTAAAACTCAGATTAAAAATGAAAAAATTATTTACTATCCTAGCAATTACAGGTTTATTGTTCTTCGGAACTGTTGAAACAACCTATGCACAAGAAGAAACCTCTACAGAACAAGCTGAAGAAGGATTCTCTATGCAAGTATTAAAAACAAAATTTATTGAAGGTGGCGCAGGCTTTATGGGTATTGTATTATTAGCACTTATATTAGGTCTAGCAATTGCAATTGAAAGAATTATATACTTAAACTTAGCATCTACAAACACTAACAAATTAGTTGGTAGTATTGAAGACGCTTTAGCAGATGGTGGTGTAGAAGCAGCAAAAGAAATTGCAAGAAATACTAAAGGACCAGTTGCATCTATTTTTTACCAAGGACTTAAAAGAGTTGGTGATGGTGAAGATATTAGCGAAGTTGAAAAAGCAGTAGTTGGTTATGGTGGTGTACAAATGGGCTTATTAGAGAAAAATGTTTCTTGGTTATCTTTATTTATTGCATTAGCACCAATGCTTGGTTTCATGGGTACAGTAATTGGTATGATTGGCGCTTTTGATGCAATTCAAAATGCAGGTACAATTTCTGCGGAAGTTGTTGCAGGTGGTATTAAAGTTGCATTATTAACAACAGTATTTGGTTTGATTGTAGCTATTATATTACAAATATTATATAACTATATTATATCTAAAATTGATAGTATAGTAAACGGAATGGAAGACGCTTCTATTTCATTAGTAGATTTATTAGTTAAACATAAAAAATAAAAAGCATAATGGAAAAATATTTAAAATATATATCGCTTGTTATAGCGTTAATAGGTGCTTTTTTCTTTATCAAGATTTTAGGCGGCGATGAAAACTGGGTTGGTATGTTTATAGGTTTCACAAAATGGATATTAATAATTACAATTATTATTGTTCTTGTTTTTTCTATAATCAACTTAATAAAGAATCCTAAAGCAATGAAAAAAGCATTGTTTGCAATTATTGCATTAGTAATAGTGTACTTTATTTCCATGGCATTGTCAACAGGAAATGAATTTGATATCAAAACTGCTGCAGGAATCGAGCATGTAACTTCATCCGTTTCAAAAAATGTGGAAATTGGTATTTGGGCAAGTATAATTTTAGGTGCTGTAGCATTTTTCGGATTTATATTTGATTCTATTAAAAATTTAATAAAATAAGTCACTATGTCTAGAAGAGATATCCCAGAAATAAATGCAGGTTCAATGGCTGATATTGCCTTTTTACTACTAATATTTTTCTTGGTTACTACCACAATGGATATTGATGCTGGTATACCTAGAAAATTACCTCCAAAGCAAGATTTAGATACGCCACCTCCAAAATTAAAAGAACGCAACGTGTTTGTTGTAAACATTAATAAAGATGGAGTAATTCTTGTGAATAACGAGAAGTTTATGAAAGTAGGAGAAATTAAAGATGCAGCAAAAGATTTTTTAGATAACGGAGCAGCAAAAGGTAAAAATGATACTTTTTGCACTTACTGTGAAGGGAAAAAATTAGATAATTCTTCTGTTCATCCAGATAGAGCTGTAATATCTATTCAAAGTTCTAGAAAAACCAAACATGGTGATTTTATAGCCGTTACTAATGAATTAGTAAGAGCTTATAATGAATTACGTGATAGAGAATCGCAAAAAGAATTTAAAGAACCGTTTGCAGATATTTTAGATAGAGCAAAGAAAAATCCTGGGAATCAAATTTTAAAAGATAAGGTGAAACTAATTAAAGATCGTTTTCCGATGATTCTTTCAGAATCTGAACCAATTAAATTATAATAATATGGGAAAATTTAGTAAAAAGAAAAAAGCAATGCCAGGTGTTAATACTGCATCTTTACCAGATATTGTATTCATGCTGTTATTCTTTTTTATGGTTACAACAACCATGAAAGATACCGATTTATTAATAAAACAAACAATTCCAAAAGCCTCTGAAATTAAAAAATTAGAACAAAAGAAATTAGTTAGTTTTATTTATGTAGGTAAGATAAAAGGAAAATCTGGTGATTTCATTCAATTAAACGACAAAATCGCAAGTGTTTCTGACATACCAAATTTCATTTTAGATAAACGTTCTAAAGTTGCTCAAAATGAGTTATCTCGTTTAACAACATCAATTAAAGCCGATGTAAATAATGAAGTTGGTACTATCTATGATATTAAAAAGGAATTAAGAAATGTTGATGCATTAAAAATCAATTATTCTGTAAATCCGGCTGCAACAATTAATTAATAATAAGTTGTAAAATATTTTACAAAGAGGTAATCTTAAGTGATTACCTCTTTTTTATTTTGAATTCATCAAATTAATATATCTTTGTGTTACTCTATTGTAGAACAATATGTATAAAATTCTAATCCTTTTTTTAATAATTACAGTAACTTGTAATGCACAAGTAAGCATTAAAAATACTAATATTAAAAAAGAAAATTATTATTTAGAAGATCAATTATACATTGGCATTACGTATAATATATTAACTAATCTGCCTAATTCTATAAGCCAATCTGGCTTTTCTAATGGTTTTCAAATAGGTTATATACGAGATTTACCAATAAATAAAAAAAGAAATTTCGGGTTTGGCATTGGTTTAGGCTATGCTTTAGATACTTATTTCCAAAATTTAAAAATTTCTGAAAGTAATAATATTACTTTTTATGAAAACTTTGAAGTTGATGAAACTTTCGAAAATAATAAATTTGTATTAAATTCGATTGAATCGCCTTTTGAAATTAGATTTAGAACTTCTACTAGAGATAAATATAAGTTTTGGCGTATTTATACAGGTGTGAAGTTTAAATATATATTTTCTTCTAAAGCATCATTTAAAAATAATGTTACACAAAAAGTAAAAAATTTAGATGCTTTAAATAATTTTAATTATGGTTTAACTTTAGGTGCTGGTCATGGCACATGGAATTTACACTTATATTATGGCTTAAAACCAATTTTTAAAGATGCTTTTTTAAATGATGATGAAAAAATTAAAATGAAAGATTTAAAAATAGGTTTGATATTTTATATTTTATAATTTAATACATGACAAAAACAACTTAAAAGTCACAATATACTAACAATTAGTGTTTTGAAATAATTTCATTTTAAACCTCACAGGTTTTTAAAACCTGTGAGGTCTTGCGATTGAAATGGTTATTTACTTTCTATTAGGCGAAATTAAATTTTATCATCTACTAAAATTTTATAATCTAAAAAACACTCCAAACATAATATGTCGTTAATTGTACTATTAATGCAATTATGAAACCTAAAAATATTTCTACTTGTGTATGCGCTTTTAATTTAATTCTTGAGTAAGAAACAATTCCGAAGAGTAAAAATATACTTGAAATTAATAGCAATAACCTTATTTTAAAATGAATACTCACAATAATTACAAAACCAACTAAACCGCCAATAGCAAGTGTATGCAAACTTGTTTTTAACTTTTTATATAATAAGATGAAAACGACAACTAATGAAATTGCTGTAGCAATAAAAGTAATTGCAAGTAAACTAATTAGTTTGAATTCTAATAATCTTATTCCTAATAATAAGTTTAAAATGATAAAAAATATTATCGGAAATTTCCTTTCTTCAATTGTTTTTAAATGTAAACTTTCTATAGTTTTTTTTTGTTTTAACAACAGTAAAAAAAATACTGGTATAATATAAGTACTTAAAAAAACTACGGATATAATACTATACTCTAATTCTTTTGGAACGTACTTTGGTTGTATTATAAAAAATAATAATGCACCAATTGTAGGGAATAATACAGGGTGAAATACGTAAGATATTATTTTTTGCAAACTAAATATAATTAATAAGACAAAATAAAAAAGGGATATGAATTATTTCATATCCCTTTTATTTTATTCTTCTATAGGTTTCATTTCGAACATCTCCATAAATTTAGTAGTATAATTACCAGATAAATAATCTGGGTGTTCCATTAATTGTTGGTGGAATGGTATGGTTGTTTTTACACCTTCAATAATAAATTCTTGTAATGCTCTTTTCATTTTACTAATTGCTTCTTCACGAGTTTGTGCAGTTGTTATTAACTTTGCAATCATAGAATCATAAAAAGGCGGAATCATATAACCATCATAAACATGTGTGTCAATTCTTATACCATGACCACCTGGAGCATGAAAAGTTGTTATCATACCAGGACTAGGTCTGAAATTATTAAAAGGGTCTTCAGCATTTATTCTACATTCTATTGAGTGCATATTGGGTAAATAATTTTTACCTGAAATTGGCACACCAGATGCTACAAGAATTTGTTCACGAATCAAATCAAAACCAATCACTTCTTCTGTAATTGGATGTTCTACTTGAATTCTAGTATTCATTTCCATAAAATAGAAATTACGGTTCTTATCTACTAAAAATTCTACAGTGCCAGCACCTTCATAATTAATAGATTCTGCAGCTAAAATAGCGGCTTCCCCCATTTTTTTACGTAATGCCTTTGTCATAAAAGGCGATGGTGTTTCTTCTGTCAATTTTTGATGACGACGTTGTACCGAACAATCTCTTTCGGATAAATGACATGCTTTACCAGTTGAATCTCCAACAACTTGTATTTCAATATGTCTTGGCTCTTCAATCAGTTTTTCTAAATACATATCATCATTACCAAAACTTGCTTTAGATTCTTGTCTAGCAGCATCCCAAAGCTCTTTCATTTCTTCAGGTTTCCAACAAGCACGCATTCCTTTTCCACCGCCACCAGCAGTTGCTTTTAGCATAACTGGAAAACCCATTTCATGTGCTAATTTCTCTGCTTCTTCAAAAGTTTCTAATATTCCGTCGGAACCAGGTATAATTGGTACACCTGCTTTTTTCATGGTATCTCTTGCAGAAGCCTTATCACCCATTAAATTTATCATTTCGGCTGTTGCGCCAATAAATTTAATATTGTGTTCTTCACAAATTTTTGAAAACTTAGCATTTTCTGCTAAAAACCCATAACCAGGATGAATTGCATCTGAATTTGTAATTTCTGCAGCGGCAATAATATTTTGTATTTTTAAATACGATTCACTACTTGCTGCTGGACCAATACAAACAGCTTCGTCTGCAAATTTTACGTGTAAACTTTCTTTATCTGCTGTTGAATAAACAGCAACAGATTTAATACCCATTTCTCTACAAGTTCTAATTACACGTAGTGCAATTTCACCTCTGTTTGCAATTAATATTTTTTTAAACATAAGTTATAATTCAAAATTAAACATTTAAAATTCAAAAATTGAATTAAATTATGATGGATCTACTAAAAATAATGGTTGATCAAATTCAACTGGTGAAGCATCATCGACTAATATTTTTACAATTTTACCCGAAATTTCTGATTCAATTTCATTAAATAATTTCATTGCCTCAATGATACAAACCGTATCTCCTTCATTAATGGTAGATCCAACTTCAACAAATAAAGGTTTATCTGGTGAAGACCTTCTATAGAAAGTACCAATTATAGGGGATTTTACAGTTACATAATTTGAATTCTCTTCTTCTTGAGCAGCAACTACAGGAGTGTTTGACTCTGTTGTTTCCAAAGGAATGTTTACTGAAGCAACTGGGACTTGTGCCATTGGTGCTTGATGCACAATAGTTGTTTCACTTTTACCATTTCCTGTTTTGATGGTTATTTTAAAATCTTCCATCTCTAACTTAACTTCAGTAGTACCAGATTTTGATACAAATTTAATTAATTGTTGAATTTCTTTTAAATCCATAATATTTTAATTTTAGGTTTAGTTTATTTTTATTTATTATATGCCCATTTCATATAAATAGAACCCCAAGTAAATCCACCACCAAACGCAGCGAAAATAACAATATCTCCTTTTTTTAATTGAGATTCATAATCATTTAATAATAATGGTAAAGTAGCCGATGTTGTATTACCATATTTTTCAATATTCATCATTACTTTATTATTACTTAATTTAATCCGCCTTGCTGTAGCATCTATAATACGTTTATTTGCTTGATGTGGCGCTAACCAATCTACATCATTTACAGTTAAATTATTTCGTTCTAGTATTTTTTCACTTACATCTGCCATTTTAGAAACAGCCATTTTAAAAACAGTTTTACCATCTTGACGTACAAAATGTTGCCCGTTTTTAATAGTTTCTAAAGATGCTGGCAAAACAGAACCGCCAGCGTTTACTTTTAAAAATTCTCTTCCACTACCATCACTTCTTAAATATTCATCTTGTAATCCTAATCCTTCATTATTAGGTTCGAATAATACTGCGCCTGCTCCATCTCCAAAGATAATACATGTAGCCCTATCGGAATAATCTATCATAGACGAATTCATGTCAGCACCAATTAGCAATATTTTTTTATATCTACCAGATTCAATATAACTTGAGGCTGTTGACATGCCATAAAGAAAACTAGAACAAGCTGCAATTTGATCAAATGAAAAAGCCTCTGTTGCTCCTATTTTGGTAGCGACAAAAGCAGCAGTAGATGCTGCCTGCATATCTGGCGTTGCAGTAGCAACAATTACTAATTCTATTTCTTTTGGGTCAAGGTTTGTTTTTTGAATTAAATCATTTGCTGCATGTATTGCCATAAATGAAGTTCCTTTACCTTTTTCTTTAAGGATTCTACGTTCTTTTATACCAGTTCTTGAAACTATCCATTCATCATTAGTTTCCACCAAAGTTTCTAGTTCAGCGTTGGTTAATATATACTCTGGTAGATATTTGCCAACTGCAGTTATTGCTGCGGTAATTTTACTCATAATATTTGATTAGAATATTAATAAAACAGATTTCAAAGAAATGAAAAATATTTCATAAAAAGGTTAATAAATGTTATTTTTTTTGAGAGAAAATCATTAAAAAACACAAAAAACCCTCAAAATGAGAGTTTTTATTAACTTTATAGTTTAAAGTAAATTATACTTCAACAATTTCTTCAGCATCAATTACAACTTGACCTCTGTAGTATAATTTATTTTCAAACCAATGTGCTCTATGAGATAAATGTGCTTCGCCAGTTGTTGGGTCAATAGCAATTTGAGAAGCGGTCGCTTTATAATGCGTTCTTCTTTTATCTCTTCTTTGTTTGGATATTTTTCTCTTAGGATGTGCCATTTCTAGGTATTTTTATCTGTTAATAGTTTTTTTAACTCGTCCCATCTAGGATCTGTTTTTTCTTTTTTATTACTTTTATATTTTTCTAATTTACTTATTGTATCGGTTTGTAAAGTGCCATTTGTAATTCCTGGGTGTACTCTTTTTGTAGGTGTAGAAAGTATGATTATTTCATAAATGTATTGTGATACATCTAATTCATATTCATGATGTGGTAAAATTAATACCATTTCATCATCATTATTATACTTCTCACCAAACTGTACTATTAAATCTAACTCACCATTTATAGGTTGATTAAATTCTTCACCTGAAACATCACAATTAACTCGAACTGTACCTTGAATTTCAAAAAACAATTCTAATAAGGTATCTTTCTTAATTAATGTTAAATTAACTTTTACATTGGTTTCAATAAAGTCATCGTATGAAAACGAATCAAAGAACTTTTTACTTATGTTATATTCAAATGGATGATTTCCTGTTTTTAGACCTTTAAAAAGTATTACGTACTCTTTACTGTTCTTCATTACATTATCTATTTGAGCGTGCAAAGATAAATAAATATTATTTATAAGTTATTCTTTATTGTGAAAATTATTTTATCTACGTTTTTTTACTTTTAATACGTCTGAAGTTAATTCTTTATATTCTTTTCTATTATTATAAATTTCAATAGCTTTAAATAAAGCTTCTTTAAATGAATTCTCATTTGCTTTGTTTTTACCAGCAATTTCATAAGCAGTTCCATGATCTGGCGACGTTCTTATTTTATTTAAACCAGCTGTAAAATTAACACCTTTACCAAATGACAATGTCTTAAATGGCGCTAAACCTTGATCATGATACATTGCTAAAATAGCATCAAAGTTTATATAGGATTCTGAACCAAAAAAACTATCGGCAGCATATGGTCCATACACTAACTTTCCTGTTTTTTGTATTTTCTCTATAGTTGGTTTTATTATATCATTATCCTCGTTTCCTATTACACCATTATCTCCACAATGTGGATTTAAACCTAAAATTGCAATTTTAGGTTTATTAATTTTAAAATCTTGCACTAATGTTTCATACATTATTGCTACTTTACTTTTTATTAGTTCTGGTGTTATCGTTTTTGAAACTTCATCAATAGGTATATGACCTGTTATCAAACCTATTCTTAGTTTTTCTGTCATTAATATCATTAATGATTTACCCTCGAACTGACTTTCCAAATATTCTGTATGTCCTTGAAAATTAAATTCGTCTGATTGAATATTATGTTTATTAATTGGAGCGGTTACCAAAACATCTATTTCGTCATTATTTAGAGCTTCTACTGCCTTTTTTAATGATAAATAAGCGTACTTTCCTGCTAAATTGTTTGATTCACCATAGGTGATAGCAACATCTTCTTTCCAAATATTTAGTAAGTTTATCTTATTCTCGAGTACATCATTAATAGATGTTAAACCATGAATTGGCACATCTAAATTTAAAGTTTTTTTATGCAAAGAGATGACTTTAGAGGATGCAAAAATAATTGGAGTACAAAAGTCTAACATTCTTGTATCTGCAAATGTTTTTAATATTATTTCTATTCCGACCCCATTTATATCACCTATAGAAATGCCTACTTTAATATTATTTACTTTCTTCATGAATTTAAATCCGATGCTTATATTTTGAATACACAAAAGTAATCAATTAATTTTTATATTATTTACAAAAGTGATTTTAAAAAGAATGTTAAACATAAAAAAAATCATTATTTAAAATAATGATTTTTATTTAACTACTAAGTTGATAAAAAAATCAAAATAGTATATTTGGTATATAATATTTACTGTTATCAAAACAGTAAATAAATTTATAAATTATTTCTTAGCACCTATTTTTTTTATTGCAATACCTACCGCACATGCAAATAAAGTTAGTATTCCTCCATCAATTGGGATTGGTGGTGGTGGTGGTGTTCTACTTGGTGGTGTCTGCGAAAACGCAACATTAACAACTAACAAGATCACTACTATTAAGATTAATTTAAGAGTATTTTTATTCATTTTTTTACAATTTTATAGGCTTAAACAAATTGCCAATTACACATACGAACGGCAAATATATAATATTTTTTTAAATAAATAAGATATTATCAACCGAAACTTAAATTTTAAAAGTGGTCCCACGAGGACTCGAACCTCGGACCACCTGATTATGAGTCAGGTGCTCTAACCAACTGAGCTATAGGACCTATTTTGGAGGTGCAATAATACTACATAATTCTTAGTTGAGCAAAAATTAGCAAAAAAATATTACACATAATTGTTGTAGATTAGCAATTCCCATTAAAACTAACACTTCATGAAAAACAAACTACTCTTTATTATTCTATTAATTAATACAAGCTTAATGTTCTCACAGCAAAAAGACAACAATACCAATTTTTGGGACAATGTCCAATTAGGTGGCGGTTTAGTATTGGGCTTCAGTAATAATGTTACAAATATTGGTATTTCGCCAAGTGCTATCTATAATTTTAATGATAAATTTAGTTCTGGGATTGGCGTGTCTTATCTTTACTCTAAATTTAAAGATGATGATAATGGTTTAAATATTTATGGCGGAAGTTTAATTGCGCTTTACAATCCAATACGTGAATTTCAATTATCTGTAGAATTCGAAGAAAGTATATTAACTAAATCTGGTTTTGAAACAACAAATGTGGAATCCTTATATTTAGGTGGCGGATATACTTTAGGCAGAAATATTACTATTGGCCTAAGATATGATGTTTTGTATGACGAAGACACAAGCCCTTTTGGTTCAGCATTTTCCCCAATTGTAAGGGTTTATTTTTAATAATTTCGACTAAGTTCTATTTATATCAGCAAAATGTTCAGGTTGGTGTTTTCTCTCGCAGATTTTCGCATAAATAACCGCGAAAAATCTACGTAAATCTGCGAGGAAAAATTGACTGTAATAGAATTTAACCATAATTTCTTGCATTTTATAGATTGAAAATGTAGTTTTTCTAAATTATTAAATGATTTCGCTACAATATTAATTAGTTTCACTTTTGCCAATCATCCCTTTATAAATCAAAAACTGCGCAACTATATAAGTCAACATTATTAAAAACCCAAATATTTCTTTAGGGTTGTGAAATTTATTTATTGCCAAAATACTATCGGATACTATAAAAAACAAAGCGCCGAAAAACAAGTATAAATTTGCTTTTGTTTTGTTTGTGATATAGTTTAAAGTTACAACAATTCCGAAAACAGAAATTACAATTCCATATATAATTACAGGAATTAGCATTTCTCCTAAATGATTTTTTAAAACAGAAAGTAATATAATTACAAATACCAAAAATGGCAATATAGCAATTGTTATTTTTGAAATGGATGTGATTTTTATATACATAATATGCGAAATTAAAAACGCCACTAAACCAAACATAAAATAGATTTCGCCATTATTTAATAAAAAAACATCGCCTAAAAAAGAGAAAAATAAACCAATTAAATATCATTTATTTACTTTTTTAACCGAAACAGAATACAATACCATTAAAGAAAGCAACTAATAGAATGTTTCGTTAAACATACAAATTAAGGATTGAACACTTGTTAAATTATAAATTTATTCAATAACCAAATCATTCACTAAACCCTTATAACTATATAAATCTGCACGTAATGACCCAACCGATAAAGATGCTTTGATACGCAATGGTATTTTATTTTCATCATCACTAACCCAAACAGTTACACTCTCTTTTTCTTTAAAAACTCTTCCTGCTTGTACAATAGGTCTAAACTTTGCCGCTTTAATTTTACCGAATGTTGTTTTAATTGTTTCTCTGCCTAAAAATCGTAATTTCATATCTATGGTTTCTTCGTCCATAAATATTTTTAAAACTATTTCTTTGCCTATAGTAAAATCTGATATGTCTTGATTTCTCATATAATACAAAGCAGAAAGCAAATCTTGAACGTCACCTGGTGTTTCATAATTTTTTTTTGTTTTACGCTTATTATCAATTACTAACGCATTATTTTCATCTTGATAAAAAACAATTTCTTTGTCTTTAATATAACCGCCTTCATTAACTTTTCGCTTAAAATAATAGGGTAAATTAGTGTCTTTAAAAAAATGAGTTTCGTATTTATCTTTGACTTTAAAAAACCAACTAATCATACCTGTGGTTTTTCCTTTACCTGTAATATGAAAAGCATCTTTTCCGTTTTTAATTTCTTTTTTAACATTCATAGTCGCAAAACCTGCAGTCAAGAAATTACTGTAACTTAATCGGAATTTTAATTTTTCACCATCTTCAAAAGCCTGTGAAAAAATGTTTGTGCCAATTAAAAAAATTAGTATATAAATTAAATTCTTCATAGTATAGAAATTTTACTAAACACAATATTACAATTTTCATTCCAAAAGTAAAGAAAATTTAATTACAGACTTTTAAGTAGAGACATTTTGCAAAACGTCTTTACTTAAAAAATTACGTCAGTATTTTATAAGACTCTAAATTAGTAATACCCCAATTATCTAATTCATCTTTTGACCATAACTCCGGGAAGAAAATTCGTTTTTGATATTTTGGTAACATGTATTTTTGCCATTCACTTCCGCCAGTTGCTTCTGTATCTTTCCCTTCACTTAGTAAATATTTGCAGGCAGCATGGTAATGATGCATTACCCATTTTACGTTTACCGTGTAATCAAAATGACGCATTGCATTTTTTAAATTCACATTATCTTTAATTTCTTGAGGTAAACTTTTATATTTATCGTATAAATTAATTTCGTTATATTCTTTCATTAAATTAATTAATTCCTTTTTATATTTACCTTCAAATTCCTTTAATAAATAAGATTTTTTACCTGTTTTATGATCTTTTCCTGCGGCTTGCCAATACATATTGTCAAAGGCATGTTCATAAGGCGTATCTGTTTTTATTGTTGCTCTAAATCTTACATCAATTAAATTAATTAAATCCGTAGCACAAATTTCAATCATTCTATATTGTGCCGACTGAAAACCACTTGCAGGCGTTAAAGTATCTCTAAATTTCATGTATTGCTTTACTTCCATTCCATCACCCATAACCTCAAATGAAGTTGCCAACATGTCAAAATAACGACTTATTCTACCTAAACGTGAAGCGAAAAAATCGGCAGTTAAATTTTTATGATGAGAAACTTGTTGCATTTCCCATAAAATCATTTTAAATATAAGTTCATTTACTTGATGATACATTAAAAAAATCATCTCATCTGGTAGTTCTGTTCTTTGAACTTGAAGGTTTAACAAGGCATCTGTCTGGACATAATCCCAATATCTAATTGGTTTACTTACTAACAAACCATCTAGATGGGTTTCTAAGTCTTGACCAATTGCATCGTATTTTTCTTGCAACTGACTAATTTTATCTTTAATATTGGCATCCATTAAGGTTGATTTTTTTTATTTTGGATTTCAAAGATAATAATTTAATGTGTTAGAAATTAATCTGATTGAATTATTCGTAATAATCAAGTAAATTTTAACTATTTTATAAGAATAATCTATCAAAAGCACCTAATCTATAAAAAATCAATAGTATAATATAAAAATGATTGAAACTAATAATTACATTTTACAAGGGTTTTTTCATGTATTAGATTTTAATGCTTTAGATCATGTATTATTTTTTATTGCATTAACTGTTATTTTCACTTTTAAAAAGTGGAAAAAAGCATTAATACTCATTACTTTTTTTACAATTGGGCATACCTTAACTTTTGGTTTGTCGGTTTATGACCTTATTTTTATTAAATCTAAAATTGTGGAGTTTTTAATACCGATTACAATTTTAATTCCGTTAATAATTAATATTTATAATTCTATTAGAAAACGAGTTCATAATGATGCTAACATATACTTTGCCTTATTTTTTGGTACAATTCACGGTCTTGGTTTTTCAAGTTATTTTTTAATGCGAATTGACGATAGTGAAGCAAAATTACTACCTTTATTGCAATTTGCATTAGGTATAGAGTTTGCGCAAATAATAATAGTTGCTATTATTTTATCGCTAGCATATCTTTTTCAAGATGTTTTTAACTTCAAAAAACGAAATTGGGTTCTTATCATTTCCATTGTAATTATTTTAATTATTTTACCAATGCTATTGGAAAGAGGTTTAGGTTTAAGGTGATTTTATGCAAAAATTAACGTTAATATTAACTATTTCTACTTACTTTTGACTTCCTAAATGACAAAGCAAGAAAAATACGACCGCACTTATTTAAAAATGGCTAAAGAATGGTCTAATTTATCACATTGTGAGCGTAAAAAAGTGGGTGCTTTAATTGTAAAAAAAAAAATGATTATTTCTGATGGTTATAATGGCACACCAACAGGTTTTGATAATTGCTGTGAAGATGAAAGTGGCACTACAAAATGGAATGTACTGCACGCAGAGGCAAATGCCATATTAAAAGTAGCATCATCAACACAATCTTGTGAAAATGCAACGTTATATATTACGCTATCACCTTGTAAAGATTGTAGTAAATTAATACATCAAGCAGGTTTTAATCGTTTAGTTTATGCCGAAGAATATAAAGATTGTTCAGGCCTTGATTTTTTAAGAAAAACAACTATTGAAATAACACATTTACCATTTATATAGTGTTCGGTTAGCAGTGTTCAGTATCCAGTCAACAGTTTACAATCTGAGGAACACTGCCAAGTAAACACTGAACACTGAATACCGAACACTGAACACTGAACACTGAACACTGCTAACCGAACACTATATAAATGAATAAATATAAAATCTACATACCAATTATAGTTTCAGTAGCAGTTGTTATTGGTATTTTTATTGGTAGTAACTTAAATTATCAAAACAAAACTGCCATGCTTTTTGGAAATAGTCCACAAGAAGCAAAAATAAAAAGATTGATTGATTTTATTGAATATGATTATGTAGAAAATGTAAATACAGATAGTTTACTAGATGGTACTATTAAAAATATTGTTGCAAAATTAGATCCACATTCTGTTTATATTCCTGTAAAAGAACACAGCGAAATTGCTGAAAAGATGAATGGTAATTTTGTTGGTGTTGGCATTCAATTTAGAATGTATAAAGACACATTAACCATAATAAAAACAATAAAAAACGGCCCAAGTGAAAAGGCAGGATTAAAAGCTGGTGACCGTATTTTAATAGCCGATAAAGACACTCTTTATGGTAAAAATTTAGATAGTGATGCTATTATTAAAAAATTAAAAGGAGAACCTAAATCGAAAGTGTTTTTATTAATTTACAGAAAAAGCAATAAAAAATATATTCCGTTAACTGTAAAAAGGGGCACCATACCTATTAAAAGTATTGATGTTGCTTATCTGTTAAAAGACGGGATTGGGTATATAAAATTAAATAGTTTTACTGCAACTTCTCATGATGAATTTAAAACTGCTTTAAATAAATTGAAAAATAAAGGCATGCAAACCATGATTTTAGATTTGCGTGGCAATCCTGGTGGTTATATTGGTGTTACCACTAAAATAATTGATGAATTTTTAGAAGATAACAAACTAATCGTTTTTACAAAAGATAAAAAAGGAAATATAGAAAATTCATTAGCATCTAAAAGAGGTGGTTTTGAAAACGGTAAAATTTATGTACTAATTGATGAAAATTCCGCTTCAGCGAGTGAAATATTAGCAGGCGCATTACAAGATAATGACAAAGGAATTATTGTTGGTAGAAGATCTTTTGGTAAGGGTTTGGTACAACAAGATATGGAACTTGGCGACGGTTCTTCGGTAAGATTAACAACCGCACGTTATTATACGCCTACTGGTAGATCTATTCAAAAACCATATAAATTAAATAAAAAGAAAAATTATTATGCCGATGATTTTGAAAAACGTTTTAAAAGTGGTGAATTAACAAGTGCCGACAGTATAAAAGTAGTAGATAGTTTACAATTTACAACACCAAAAGGCAAATTAGTTTATGGTGGTGGCGGCATTACCCCAGATGTTTTTGTCGCTATTGACACTACTGCTTTATTTGCGAATTTTCATTTTAGAATAATGAATGAATTTGCTTTTAATTATATTGATAATCATAGAAGTGAATTTGAAAATATGCCTTTAACTTATTTTATGGAAGACTTCGATAATAAACAAAAAATATCTAACAAGTATATAGCATCTATTTCAAAAAACAAACGAGTAAAATACGAAAAACAAATACGACATTTCTTAAAAGCAATTTTTGCAAGAGAGTTATACGATGAAAATGGTTTCTATCAAGTTTTAAATCAGGAAGATAAAATGATAATGAAAGTCTTAGAGTTAGAAAATGAAATTGAAATAAATAATTTTTCCGATTAAATTACCAAACTAACCGTTAAACCATCACGTATTGGTAATAATACGGTTTCAACTCGCTTATCTTCTTTTAGTAATTTATTATATTTTACAATTGCTTTAGTACTTTCGTCGTTTGGATTTATAGTTTCTACAACTTTCCCGTTCCATAACACATTATCCGATAAAATAATACCGCCTTTATTCATTTTACCAATAATTGTATTAAAATAATTACAATAATTTGGTTTGTCTGCATCAATAAAAACCAAATCGAATTTTATATTTATTGCAGGAATTATAGCCAAAGCATTACCCGTATATTGAATTATTTGGTCTTTGAAATCTGATTTTTCAAAATATTTATTCGAAAAACTATTCAGTTCTTCATTACAATCAATGGTATGCAAAACACCATCTTTAGACAAACCTTCCGCTAAACACAATGCAGAATAACCTGTAAAAGTGCCAATTTCTAAAATAGTTTTTGGTTGTTTTATTTTGGACAACATAGATAATATTCTACCTTGAAAATGACCACTTAACATTCTAGGGTTTACTGTTTTTTGCCAAGTTTCTTTGGTAAGTTCTTGCAATAATTTCGGTTCATCTTCGCTGTGATTTACAGCGTAAGTATCTATTTTTTCTGGTAAAAAATTCATTTTTTTTCCTGCGAAGGCAGGAATCTTTTTTAGTTCTAGATTCCTGTTTTTGCAGGAATGACAACTAATTAACTATTTATCTTTTTTCTTAAGTTGTTTCTTAATACATCTTTATCTTCTGTACATAATTTTACATCTTTACTTTTATGCAAATGTATTTTGAATATTTTGGTCATTAATTCATTTTGCTCAGAATATAATTTACACCTTTTACATAAAAAATTATGAATACCAAGTTTTAACTTGTCTAAAAAGGAAGTCTTACAATATTGATTTTTATTGCAAATTGATGATGCTTCATTACAGTTTATCATTACTTTTTTACTCATTATTTTTAGTATTCAGTGATCAGTATTCAGTTGGCAGTATTCAGTACTGACTGTCAACTGAATACTGCCAACTGACCACTTATTTCTCAAACCAGTTTCCTTCCAAACAACTTCTTAGTTGAACTCTAGCTCTATGAATTATTACCCATAAATTTGACGAAGTAATTCCTAACTCATTACAAATCTCTTCCGTTTCATAATTCTGAACCGTTTTTAGTAAAAAAACCATTCTATATTTTTCTGGTAAATTTTCTATACAATAATCTAAAGCAGATTTTAATTCAGCATTTTCGATTGCTTCTTCACCTGCGTTGCCCCAAACTGATGGCGCTCTTTCTTCTATCCATTTACCTTTGTTTTCACCATCTTCATAAAAACTCATTCTTACTTCCGCTTTTCCTTTTTTGGAGTTTTTTTTACGATAATGATCAATTATTTTTCTTTTCAAAATGGAAATTAACCAAGTACGTTCTGACGCTTCACCTTTAAAGTTTTTCATCGCTTTTAAACTAGAGAAAAAAGTTTCTTGCACTAAATCTTTAGCGATTTCATGATCGTTAACACGAGTTATAGTATAATTATACATATAATCCGAATGTAAATCTACCCATTTATTAGCATCTAAAGTATGTTTCTTTTTTACCGTCATTAGTTTTAATGAAATGTAAATCTAATCATTTTTTTGATAAAACGTAGCGCTAAAATTATAATCCCTTTTAGAACTTCTTACAAAAGCATAGGAAAATATTTTTTGATGATTTATGGTATTAAATTCTGTTAATTCATCCCTAAATTCTTTGGTTAAAGACAATCGTTTTGTATGACCTCTATAAGTTTTATAAATTGTGTTTAAATCTTCTATTTCAACAGATATTATTTCGGAAATAAACTTAAAATAGGTTTTTACATTTTCTTTTAACACTTTATTTTCCATTGGTTCTTTTATACCACCATCAGAACTATCACAAAAAAAAGGTTTGTTTTTTAATAGGTTTAAAATATTATTTTTGATAGTTTTAGAAGATTCAACGGAAGTATCAATTAAATATTCCTTTAATTTTAGTATTGTTTTTCCGTTATTAGAAAATTTCAGTAACCATTTCCACCATTCATCCGCATTATTAATATATTTACTATCAATCGTCGTTTTCATAGTATCATCTGCTCTTAAAATTAGATCTATTAATGTAACATTATGGCGTTTTTTAAATAAATCTATTCCGCTTAAATCGAAACCTTCTTTTTCTAATAATGCCATAATAAAATGAACTGTTCCGAAAGGATATTTTTTATAATAAGAACTGTCTGGTAAAAAAAAACGTAGATTTAATAAATTAGGATTAATCTTATTTGGGTTTTTTACTAATTTTTTATGATGTTTTTCATCTACCGAAATAATATGTTGGTCAATACAAATTATATCAGGATTAGCAACAAACATATCTACAAAGCAAACGTTTTTAAAATTTTTAAAGTCGGTTTGAAGCCAAATTTTTTCAGCACTATTAGAAAAACCTATTATTTTACAATTCAAATATTTTTGTAAAAACAACCCTGAAATAATACCATCTAAATCGGTATTTATTATTATTGGTTTGTTTTTTAGTTGTTCTAACATTACTTGAATGGTTATAATGAAGTTTCCATTAATTTTTTACGATAAGTAATCAATAATTTAGATTTTGAAATGAATCGTAGTATTTACCAACTTTTATAACTGGTAAATTCCACGCATCAGAATTAGAACCCAAAGCCGCACCTGTACTTACGGCTGACCCTTGCAACCCAACCGAACCTCCAAAACCTACAGTAATTGGTGCAGTTATTAAAGATACGTACATTTTGTAACGCTCCATAATTCCGTTTTTCTTGGCAACTGCATAAAGTGTTGACGGAATACCATGATTAATTTCTTTTTTTAAGAAGTATTGTTTAATTAAATAAACAATAAAAAGTCCAATAATTGGGAAAATAAAATAGAATGCGTGATGGTAATTTTTAATGATTTCACCTTCTAATAACGACTGAATTAAATGGGTTAAATTCTTTAATATAACCGAACCTAATCCTGCTAATAAACCAACTAAAATACTTAATATATAGGTAAATTGTTGGTTAGATATATGTTTATATCGCCATTTAAAAAATTTGGTTCTTATTTTTTTTGGATTGAGTTTCATTATTTTGAAACTTATTTTATTGAATTAATATGTTTTTTAATAATACGTATTCCTTTTTCATAACCAATTAATGTAAATATTTTAAGGGCTTCTTTTTGGTATTTTAAGGCTTCGTCTAAATTGCCTTTATTTTTATAGATTAAACCTATATTTCCTAAATCAGATGCTTGGCCTTGTAAATACCCAAT
>CAYQTF010000005.1:0-39370 GCA_964420345.1 uncultured Flavobacteriaceae bacterium | reverse complement strand
AAATGAACGCCAAAAAAGAAAGAGGTCGAAAAGTTAAGCAAGATAAAGATTGGTAGATATTTTAAGTTATTAGATTTTAGATAAAAGACTTAAGACTAAAACTCTAATTTTTATAATAAATTTGTATTATTGAAAACCTTTAAAAAAATTACAAGAGTTTAAATAAATTCGTGAAATTCGTGTCTAAACATATCATCCTAATTTTAGTATTATTAAGTACACACTTACTAATATCACAAGAATTTAAAGCGAAAGTTAGTAAAAACACGCTTGGTATAAACGAACGTTTTAGAATTACATATACCATAAATGTGCAAGGAGCAGATGATTTTACACCTCCAAATTTTCAAAATTTTAAAGTAATTGCAGGTTTAAGACAAGGTTCTAATTTTTCGAATATTAATGGTAAAATTAGTTTTGAGCAATCGTATAGTTTAACTTTAGAACCAAAAGCAAAAGGTAATTTCACTATTCCTTCAGCGACTATTTCTTATAAAAACAAAACCTTATCTAGTAATATTTTAAAAATAAAAGTGCAAGAAGCGGTTGTGTTACCTAAAAACCCAAACGATCCGTTACCAATTGCGAAAGAAAATATGTTTTTGGTTGCTGAAATTTCTAAAACCAAGCCGTTTATAGGCGAAAGTATATCGATAGTTTATAAAATTTATTTTGATTCTAGACATACTATTCTTACCAGTCAAGCGCAAAAAAAACCACCTTCTTTTAATGGTTTTTGGAATCAGAATATACCTATAAAAAAATTAACAGAACAGAAAGGTACTTATAAGGGTAGAGAAATGTCTTACTATATTATTAGAAAAGACGTTTTAATCCCTTTAAGAGCAGGCAAATTAACTTTAAACCCAATTAAAGTAAATCTTGCAGGTACTGTTGCTTTAAAACGAAGAGATTTTTTTGGCAGAAGATTACAACGAAATGTTAACATGACATTAACTGCTGGTAATAGAGTAATTAATGTAAAACCATTACCCGAAGAAAATAAACCATCTAATTTTGATGGTGCTGTTGGTGCTTTTAAATTCACAGTTAAAAGTTCTAAACATGTTTTAAAAGCGAATGAATCTGCTCAAATAAAAGTAAAAATTCAAGGAAAAGGAAATTTAAAATTATTGAGTTTACCTAAAATTAATACTCCAAATGGTCTAGAAAAATACGAACCAGAGCAAAGTGAAAAAATAATAACTAGATTAAATGGTTTGTCTGGTAGTGTTTATGAAAATTATACCATAGTTCCACAATTTAGAGGTAAGTATAAAATACCTTCGGTTAGTTTTAGTTATTTTAACCCAAAAGAAAACAAATATCATACTATAAATACCGAACCTATTATTATTAATGTTCCTGACGGAAAAGCACCTGTTGAAGAAAATAATACTTCCGTAGATAATGCTAATAAAAAGGATGTTGTAGTTTCTGAAAATGATATTCGTTATATACAAACAAAAACCAAACTTAGTGAAATTAAAAAGAAAGAAGACTTTTTTAAATCCACTTTATTTTGGTTACTTTTAACTTTACCTTTGTTTGTGATTCCGTTTGGTATTTATATTGGTAAAAAGAAACGCGAACGCGATGGCGATATTATAGGTAATAAAAAACGTATTGCAGATAGATTAGCAAAAAAATATTTAGCAAGTGCTAAGAAAGAATTAGGCAATAAAGAACCCTTTTATATTGCATTAGAAAAAGCATTGCATAATTATTTAAAAGCAAAATTACAAGTAGAAACAAGTGAAATTAGTAAAGAAAAAATAAATAATTTATTGCAAAACAAAAATATAGACACAAATACAATTACAATATTCTTAAAAGTTTTAGCCGATTGTGATTTTGCACGTTATACGCCAACTTCTAATTTACAAATGGAACAAGAATTTGAAAACGCAAAAAATATTCTAGCAGAAATCGATAAACAACTTAGTAAATAAAATATAAAACTATGAATTTAACAGAAATTTTTTAAGCGTAAAAACCCTGCCAGCGTTAATATTCATACAGTTAATGACGCTGGCAGGGTTAAAATTTTAGCGTTAATATTCATACAGTTAATAACGCTGGCAGGGTTAAAATTTTGAAATTATAAAAACAAATAATAAAACAGTGACTAAAAAATATTTCTACATATTATTTATATTAAACATTACATTAACTTGTTTTGCGCAAGATTCGAATGCCTTGTTTGTTGAAGGCAACAAACTGTATCAACAAGAAAATTATACACAAGCAATCGAAAAATACATTGCAATTGAAAAACAAAATATGCAATCTGCCGAATTATATTACAATTTAGCAAATGCCTATTACAGAACAAATAAAGTAGCACAAAGTATTTATTATTACGAAAAAGCATTACAATTAAACCCGAATAGTAAAGATATTAAAGTTAATTTAGGTTTTGCAAAAAGAATGACGATTGACAATATTGAAGAAATACCAACAACAATAATGCAAAAATTTTCCAAAAATTTTATTCAAAAATTGGATTATAATTCTTGGGCATATATTACCATTTTATTCGTGTTTTTATTTGCATTTTTATTTTTAGCGTATCATTTTTCTTATAGTACTAATAAAAAAAGAGGTCTTTTTATTTTAAGTAATTTAAATATTTTATTTTTAATAATTAGTTTGTTTTTTGCATTTCACACTTATAAAGTTGTCAACTCTAAACAGGAAGCAATCATTTTTGCGCAACAAACTAGCATAAAAAATGCACCAATTCTTTCTAGTGAAACTATTTTCGAATTACACGAAGGAACAAAAGTAACTATCTTAGAAAACAAAGATAATTGGACTAAAATTAAAATTGCCGATGGTCAAACAGGTTGGATTATTGCTAAAGAATTAAAAGAATTGTAATAAATATATTTTGCTTATTTTTGTGATTCTAAAATTATCATAAAAATGAAAAAACAACTATCTCTTTATACATTATTAATTAGTTTATTATTTTTTTCTGCATGTACAGAAGATGATATAAACCAAGATTGTTTCACTTGTGAAACAACAGCAACAGAATATTGTATTAATGAATCAGATAATTTTTACACAATAACTGTTGACGGAACTTCTACAGAAGTTCTTTTAGCAAACGAACTTTGGGCAGATATTAGAGTACAATTACTAGAAGAATGCGAAAACCCTACAGAAACCGTATGTTTTAATTGTAATGATACAGGTATTGAATATTGTTATAATTTAGGTGATGATTTTTATACCGTTGAAATTACGGATCAAGATATTCAAGAAATACCTTTAAATGATAATAGTTGGGCATTAATACTTAGTAGTGCAAGAGAAATATGTACAGACAGTATAGTAGATTGTTACACTTGCGAAAGTGAAGAAATAACCTATTGCTATACCGAAGGCGATGATTTTTATACTGTCGGAAATATGACTGATGATTGTGATGGTGATGACATACCAGATTATTTAGATCCAGATACTTGTGATACCGAAGAACAAGTATTATTAGAAGACAGAACTTGGGAAGAAATTAAAACACAATTAGAGAGTGATTGCCCGATAATTGAGCAAGATTGTTACACTTGTGTTAGTGAAAATACAGAATACTGTTATATTGAAGGTAATGATTTTTATACTGCAACTGTTAATAATGTAGATACTCAAATTGATTTAAACGGTCAAACTTGGGAAGAAATTAAAGTGCAATTAGAAAGTGATTGTCCACCAAGTGCAAGTATTGTTGGTAATTGGGAAATAACAAATTATCAATTTATCATTGAAATAACCACAACTGTAGATAGCAACGATATTGAGACTTCTTCAACTGGTCATGGAACAGATTATAATTCATTTATTGAATATACAGAAAACCCTAATTTATTTGACAGAACTGGTGTTACTATTGTAGAAGTTACAAATACCGACGAAAATGGTGTTGAAACAATTATTGATGATGCTGAACTTGAACCTTTTTCAGGTACTTGGGAACTCATTGGCGATCAACTAACAACAGTAACAAATGGCGAAACAGAACTTAGTACAGTTTTAGAATTGTCGGATACAATTTTAAGGTTAAGATTTAATCAAACTATCAATGATTTAGATGCTGACAATAATCCTAGGGTTTCAATATTTGAAGGCTTTATGACTTTAAATAGACAATAAAACATCCAAATGAAAATCCACTTCATAGCAATTGGCGGTTCTGCAATGCACAATCTTGCCATCGCATTACACAAAAAAGGATACCAAATTACAGGTTCTGATGATACAATTCATAATCCGTCAAAAGGCAGATTAGAAAAGTATGGTTTATTACCGAATGAATTTGGTTGGTTTGCAAACAAAATCACTACAGATTTAGATGCTATTGTTCTTGGCATGCATGCCAAAAAAGACAATCCTGAACTTTTAAAAGCACAAGAATTAGGTATTACTATTTATTCGTATCCAGAATTTTTATACGAACAATCTAAAAATAAAACACGCGTAGTAATTGGCGGAAGTCATGGTAAAACCACCATAACTTCCATGATTTTACATGTATTAAATTACCATAATAAAGAAGTAGATTATATGGTTGGCGCACAATTAGAAGGTTTTGAAACCATGGTGCATCTTACCAAAGAAAACGAATTTATTATTTTAGAAGGCGATGAATACCTAAGTTCGCCTATTGATTTAAGACCAAAATTCCATTTATATAAACCAAATATTGCTTTAATTTCTGGCATCGCTTGGGATCATATTAATGTTTTTCCGACAGTAAAATTTTACAATGAGCAATTCTCTATTTTCATAGATAAAATTGTTTCTGGAGGCATGTTAGTTTATAATGAAGAAGATGAAACTCTTAAAAACATGGTCGATGTCTCGGAAGCAAATATTAAAAAGTACAGCTATAAAACACCTAAACATTACCTAAAAAATGGTACAACTTTTCTAGAAACAACCTTTGGAGATTTGCCATTAGAAATTTTCGGAAACCACAATCTTCAAAATCTCGCAGGTGCAAAATGGATTTGCCAACTCATAGGTATTCAAGAAGAAGATTTTTACGAAGCAATTACTAATTTTAAAGGCGCAAGCAAACGATTAGAAAAAATTGCCGAAAACAACAATACCGTTATTTTTAAAGACTTTGCACATTCGCCAAGTAAAGTTAAAGCGACTACCAATTCGGTTGCAACACAATATAAAGACAGAACTGTTTTAGCATGTTTAGAATTACATACCTATAGCAGTTTAAATGCCGAGTTTTTAAAAGAATACAAAGATGTATTAAAAGTTGCCGATAAAGCAGTAGTTTTTTATTCGCCACATGCCGTTGCAATTAAGAAATTAGAAACCGTAAGCAAACAACAAATTTTAGAAGCTTTTAATCAAACCGATTTAATTGTTTATACAGATCCAAAAGAATTTTCAGACTTTTTATTTGAACAAAATTTAGACAATACAGCATTACTTTTAATGAGTTCGGGTAATTATGGCGGTTTAGATTTTGAAAGATTGATTCAAAAAACACAATAAAACTGGACAATATCATCAATAGACTAACGATATTGTCCAGAATTTTAAATTAAATGCAAAAAACATCCATAAAAATAACATCAAAAAAACTAAACTTACAAGATTGTTATGATTTCGTACAAGATGCATCTTGTGGAGGCATTGCATTATTTGTTGGTACTGTAAGGAATCTAACCAAAGAAAAAGAAGTCACTTTATTAGATTTTTCAACCTATAAACCAATGGCAATTAAAGAGATGCAAAAAATTGCAACTACAGCATTAGAAAAATACAATATACATAAAATTGCTATTCATCATGCCGAAGGCGAACTTAAAATTGGTGAAATACCTGTAATTATTGCTGTTTCATCTGCGCATCGTGATGCTTGTTTTAAAGCATGCCAATTTGCTATTGATACTCTAAAAGAAACTGTTCCCATTTGGAAAAAAGAACATTTTGTAGATGGCGAAGTTTGGGTGAATGCTCACCCTTGATTTTACTGTTTTCAACCCTGCAAGGGTTTTAAACCCTTGCAGGGTTAGGTTATTTTGCGAAATCAATTCCAAAATCATGTTTTAAATTATTCATTTTAATTTGTAGTAACCTCAAAAATTCTTGATGTAATTTAGAATTTTCATTAAAAGGTTTGTGATTTAAACTATTTTGAATTTCAATTACTTGCTGCATAATACTTTTTGTATTTTCATTTATCCAAACTTCCGAAAATTTATTCCAAATATAATCTATTGCTGTTTGGTTTGGATGTAACATATCCTTTTTATAAAAACGATAATCTCGTAAATCGTCTAACATAATTTCATAAGACGGAAAATAAAATACGTTATTATTTGCTTTTACTGCTTGATGAATGGCAGTTAATAAATGCGCTTTACTTTGTTGGTTCTCTATAAAACCATCTTTCAAATGCCGTACAGGACTTAAAGTAAATAGTACATTACAATTACTATTTAATCGTTTTATTTTTTGCATAATATTTTCTAAAGAGTTTGTTATCTCAGTAACTGAAAGTAATTCTTTTTGAAATTCTTTTTGTGGTATTTTATGACAATTAGCAACAATCGTATCGGTTTTTAAATATCTGTAAACCCAAGAAGTACCTAAGGTAATGATAATATGCGACGCTTCTAATAATTGAATTTTAAATTGTTTTAAAACGGAATTCAAATTAGTTAGTATACTATTTTTATCACTATTGCTGAAATCAGAATGCACATCTAAACAATGCCAACGTTCGTTGTTAAAAACCAAATCTTCTTCTGTAAATAATTCGTTTTCTAAAGATTTTAGTATTAATATTTCTATTGCTTTAGGTTGAAAAATAATTCCAAACGGATTACTATTATTTTTAAATCTTAAAAAATTAAATTTTGCACTTATGTTATCTGAAAAACAAGAACCAATCAATATAATTTTAGAATTATAATCAATTTTATTGGTTTCTTTTTGTAATTTTATTTGGGTTCTGAAGTTCATTATTAACGCTAACTTATAAAATATAGTTTTAATGCGAATTTAATGGAATTAAAATACAAAATATCATTAACTCTCTTTTATATTTTTTTAAACCTCACAGGTTTCAAAAACCTGTGAGGTTTTTTCGATGATTAAAAATGACGACTTAGCCATAGAAATTTGTCATTGCGAGGCGCAAAACAATCAAATAAATTTATCGTCGCTTCTTTGGTCGCTCTGTCGAAAATGACATTAGTTTTCAGAATTAATTACCCTCTAAATTTACAGTATAGTCTAAAACATGATATAAAGAATATTAATTTTAATTAATTTTGCTTTATAAAAATATTTATGAAATTCAAAAAAACATATAAATTCGCATTTTATTCCTCTTTAATGTTAGCTGTTTTAGTAGGTTTTTTGTTACTAATTTCTACTATTCTTTTTAAAAGTGAAGAAGTAAATTATTGGTTTTTATTTCTTTTTATCTTATCGTTTTTTGTTATTTCGTTTTTATTAATTCAGTTTAGAGTAGAGAAATTTATTTATAAAAGAATAAAAAAAATTTACAAAGACGTTTCCATTTTAGATATTGAAGATTTAGATAAAAATAAAATTACTTCTAATATGGAAACTCTATCTAAAAAAGTACAATTATTTGCCGAAAATAAACGAATAGAAATCGAATCTCTAACCGAAAGAGAAAACTACAGACGTGAATTTTTAGGCAATATTTCGCATGAATTAAAAACTCCTTTATTTACGGTGCAAGGTTATATTTTAACTTTGTTAGAAGGCGCAATTAACGACAAAGACATAAGACTTAAATACCTAGAAAGAGCAAATAATGGTGTAGAACGACTCAATCATATTGTGAAAGAATTAGATTTGATTTCGAAATTAGAAACTGGTGATTTAGATATTTATTATACAAATTTTGACATTATTGAATTAATAAAAGAGGTTTTTGAATCCTTAGAATTAAGAGCAAAAAAAAGAAATATTAATTTAGTTTTTGATAAAACTTATGAAGGTAAAATATTTGTAAAAGCAGACAAAAACAGAATACAACAAGTGCTTTTAAATCTGATTGCTAATGCCATTTTTTATAGTGCAAACAAAGGGATTATTGAACTTAGTATAGAGGCTTATAAAGAGGATAAAGTCTTAATAAAAGTAACGGATAATGGCGAAGGAATTTCAAAAGAAAATCTTACAAGAATTTTTGAAAGATTTTTTAGGGCAGACAAAAGCAGGTCTAGAAACCAAGGTGGTTCTGGTTTAGGTTTATCTATAGTTAAACATATTATAGATGCGCATAATGAAATAATTTTTGTGAAAAGCGACTTAGGTAAAGGTTCTACTTTTTCGTTTACTTTACAGCAGTAGCAAAAATTTTAAAAGTGAAATTAGATGTATTTTTAAACCTTGTATCAAATCCTGTATAGTTTTTTAAAACACTTAGTTTTGATAAATTAAAATCATTTTGTTTACAAAATGGTGCAATCTGTAATTCGTTTAAATGTGTTGCTAAATATTCTTGTTCTGTTTGTCCTGGCGTTGGAATAAAAAATGCTTTTTTCTGTAAAGTTGCTAAATCCATTATTGTAGAATAACCAGATCTTGAGATTATTAAATCACTTTTGTTAATTGCTTTTTCTAAATCATTTTGTAATAAATAATTTATAAAAGTGCTATTTTTTGTATTTGTTATTTTTTTATGTTCGGAAATAACTCCCCTAACAAACAATACTTTTTTTTCAGAAGATTTGAATTCTGATATTAATTTATTTTCTAATAAAGTACGTTGCGGTTCTTGACCAGAAAGTAAAACTAAAATATCGTATTTTGATTTGTTATCTTCAGAATTCAAATTTAATTTATTTTGAAACCTGCTTAAAACACCTAAATAATGATATTTCGTTTTTAAATGTAAAGCATTAGACAATTTACCAGATAATTTTGGGTTTTCTTTCACATCAGGAATCCAACAAACATCGTATTTATTAATTATTCGTTGATGTATTTTAGTAGTGAAAAAAGTAGTTAAACCAGACAGAACTTTTGTTTGATGTGTTATATAAACCGAAGGAATTTTATTAGACCAAACACCAAATCTATTATCAGAAATAAGGCCTTTTATGTTTTCTTTTTTAATAAGTTCGTTGACTAGAACACGTTCTTCTTTTATTTTTCTTAAGATTTTTGGTGTCTGAAAAAATAATTTTATTTTAAAAAAAGAAGCGTTTTTTGCATATTGAATACCATAACTTGGCAATTCGTACGTTTTTATATTAGGAAATTCTTTTTGTAAAAGTAATAGCGCATTTCCGTCGGATGCTAGAATAGGAGTGAAGCCTTGTTTTAGTAATTCGTTAATAATAGGTATGCATCTGGTAGCGTGACCAATTCCCCAATTTAATGGTGCGATTAAAATTTTCAGTTTGCAGTTTTCCGATTTCAGTGAGCAGTCTTCTGTCTTCCGTCTCTCGTCTTCTGTCTTTTTTTTCATAAGTCAAAGCCAATATCGGTACGATAATTCATTTTATCAAAAGTAATTTTTTCGATATTTTTATACGATTTTTCAGTCGCTTCTTTTACATCTTTTCCGTAGGAAGTAATGGCTAAAACTCTACCGCCATTTGTTAGTATTTTATGATTATCTGACTTTGTACCTGCATGAAAAACAATAGAATCCTTCACATTTTCTAATCCGAAAATTTCTTTATTTTTTTCATATTTTTCTGGATAACCACCAGAAACTAACATAACGGTAACTGCAGCTCTTTCATCGAATTCTAAGTGGTATTGATCTAATTTTTCTTCCGCTACAGCGTTAAAAAGCTCTAATAAATCCGATTTAATTCTGGGTATAATAACTTCGGTTTCAGGGTCGCCAAAACGCACATTATATTCAATCACAAAAGGTTCGTTATTTACCTTAATTAAACCTATAAAAACAACGCCTTTATAGGGTAAATTGTCTTTTTGTAAACCATTTATAGTTGGTTTAATAATGCGTTCTTCTACTTTATTTAAAAATATTTTATCTGCAAAAGAAACAGGAGAAATTGCTCCCATTCCGCCAGTATTTAAACCTTTATCGCCTTCGTTAATTCGTTTATAATCTTTTGCATACGGCAATATTTTATAATTTTTTCCGTCGGTAACTACAAAACAACTGAGTTCGATACCATCTAAAAATTCTTCGATAACTACTTTATTACTTGCCTTACCAAACTTTTGATTGGTTAGCATTTCTTTTAATTCGTTTTTTGCTTCTTGTAAATCGTTTAGAATTAATACGCCTTTCCCTGCTGCTAATCCGTCTGCTTTTAATACATAAGGTGCGTTTAAAGTTTCTAAAAATCCGTAACCTTTTTCTAAACTATCTACAATAAAACTTTGGTATTTCGCTGTCGGAATATGATGTCTAAATAAGAATTGTTTAGTAAATTCTTTAGAACCTTCCAATTGTGCTGCTGCTTTTTGCGGGCCAAAAACTTTAACGTGTTTTATATCTATATCTTGTAAAATATAATCGTGAATTCCGTTTACCAAAGGATCTTCTGGGCCAACAAAAACTAAATCAATTTTATGTTTTAAAATTGTTTGTTTTATTGCGTTAAAATCAGCAATATTCAGATTTAGGTTTTTACCAACTTTTAAAGTGCCTGCATTACCAGGTGCAATAAATAAATTATTTAGTAATTTGCTTTGTGCAATTTTGTGTGCTATTGCATGTTCTCTTCCGCCAGAACCTAGAATTAGAATGTTCATTTATATTAATATTTGTTAATATGCATTTTTATCACCTTTAAAAATGTTTAATATTGTCTGTAATATAATTTTAATATCGAGTAGAAAATTCCAATTTTCAATATAAAATATATCAAAATTTACTCGGTTGATAATATCGCTATCTTTTTTCACTTCACCTCTATAACCTTTTGTTTGAGATAAACCAGTAATACCTGGTTTTACGGAGTGTCGATATATGTATTTATATTTATCAAAATGTTTAGCATAAGAATGTGAATACGGTATCATATGTGGTCTGGGACCAACAACACTCATGTCGCCAATAAATATATTTATAAATTGGGGCAATTCATCGATACTCGTTTTTCTTATAAATGCGCCAATTTTTGTAACTCTATCATCTGATTTTCGCACTTGATTTAAGACATCTTTTGTTGTTTTTTTAAGGGATCTAAATTTCAAACAATTAAATTCTTTATAGTTTAAACCATATCTAATATGTCTATAAAATAATGGGCCTTTTGATTCTAACTTTATTAAAATAAACATTAATGGAATTAACCAGGATAATATAGTGACAATTACTATAAATGAAAATACTATATCAAAACTTCTTTTTAAAAATTGATTAAACGCATTATTTAACGACGCTTGTTTTAAAGAATATACTGGTTGTATTCCGTAGAAATCTGTAGAAACATTTTCTAAGGGAATGGTATTTTTTTTAGGTAAAAACTTAATGATTAGATGATTAGTTTTAGAAATATCAATTAATTTATTGATTTGTGATTCTTCTAAATAATCTAAGGAACAATAGATTTCGTCTATATCATTTTTTTGTATAAAATCAATGCTTTGGTTAATATTGCCTGTTGTGTTTTTAGTAGTATTGTTAGAAAAAATCCCTTTAACTTTATAACCTAAATCTTTTTGACTTTTAAAAAACTGAATTAATTCCTTAGTAGATTCTAATTCACCAATTATTACTACAGATCTATTGTTTCCGTCAAAATAACTTCTGTATTTTTTTAAACTGTAATAAACTAGTAATTTTAAAACTATAATAAGACTAAAAATAATGATTATATATAGACCAATCATTTTTCTAGACATTTCAATTTTTAAAAATCCAAAATAGGTTAATAATAATATGCCATAAAAAAAACTTTGTTTTATGGTTACACTAATTATCTTGTATTCTTTAGTAAATCTATAAACATTATAAAATTTTGTAACGTAAGATAGTATTAACCAAGTAAAAATATTATAAATAATAAATATATAATCTTTTGGGAGTTTTGGAAAAACATTATATGTAAAATTAAATTTACTAGAAAAAAAATCAAAAAACAAAATTGTTAGTGTAACAATTAATAAATCTAATAAAATTAATATTGGATTTATAAACCATGAATATCTTCCTCTTTTATAATTCATAAAGATAAATCTAGTAAAATAATCTTATTATATTATTTTTTAGAGTTTTGTTTTTTAAAAATTTTCAACTTAAAATTTGTTACTTTATTTTTATGTTTTATTTTATTTTTAAGATTTGAAAAACTAAAGTCTAATCTATATAACGCATAAAATAAACATATTAATACAAAAACAAATAACGCTAAAATTAATAAAAAGTTATATTTAGTTGCTAAAAAGGAAAATAATACAATAAATAAAATATTTATCACGCCAATAATTATACTAGCATTTGGATGTGACAATCCTAAATCAATTAAAATATGATGTGCATGAATTCTATCGGGTTTAAACGGGTTTTTTTTCTTTAATAGTCGTAAGATAAAAACACGCAATAAATCAAATAACGGAATTATAATAATTACTATAATTACAATAGGGAAATTCCCTACTTTAAATGGTAATTTATTTATTGTATCTACATCGATAGATAACATTTTAATAGTCATAATACTTATCATAAATCCTATAATTAGTGAACCAGTATCGCCCATAAATATTTTATTTTCATAAGATAAGTTATACCGCAAAAATGCAATTAACATAGCTAATATTATAATACTTAAAAAAGCAAAATAATACAATTGTAAATAATAAAAAATAAAACCAAAAGAAATGCAAATTATAGAACCAATTATAGAGGCCAAACCATCAATACCATCTATTAAATTATATGCATTAATTATAGTAACCATTATTAGTATGGAAATTGGTATAACAATCCATATAGGTATATTGTGTATTCCTAAAAAACCATTTAAACTAATTATATGCATTATAGGGTTAGATAATACAAAAATAACCGCAACAATTTGTGCTGTTAATTTAGATGCTGGTGATAAAATTAAAATATCATCTTTTAAACCTGTTAAAAAAAGTATGGTTAGACCTGGTATGATATAAATTGTTAGATTAACAGTGTCCCATTTATTAATAAAAAATACGGCAAGTATTAAAGTAATGAAAAAAGCAACGCCACCTAAAGTTGGTACGCTTTTATCATGTGAACTTCTTCCGTTGGGATCATCTGTATAATTTTTATATTCCGCTACCCTAATTATTATCGGAATAGTAATATAAGTAATAAAAAAAGTTATAATAAAAAATAAGAAAAATAGACTTTCGATATTTAAAGTTACTTCTGGCATTAGAAACGATTAAAATAATAGAGCAAATTAAGTATTTTTTATTAGATAGGAGAATAAAACTTCATCTATTTTTTATTTTTTAAATTTGTTGAATCTAAGGTTTCTAAAGAGAGTTGCTTATTAATTTTTGTTGAATTATTAATAAATAAATAGTAATGGTTGCACTATAAAAGAAATTTCCTGCTAAAAAAATAATAAGTGATGTGCTAATTAATAAAAATAAAGTAGAAGCATTTAATTTAATTTTAACAAAACTTTTATAGAAAGCATAAAGATATACTACAGAACCGATAAATCCTAGAAAGAACATTAAATCTATAAATCCCAACTGTGTTCTTATTTGAGGACGACCTTGACCACCAACCAAATAATTTAATATTGACCAGTGCTCTTGAATAAATGGTAAAGTTCTTTCATAAAATAAAATATCCCTATAAGAAACTATAGCAGATAGCAAATTATGAGTTTTAATAATATTAAAAAATGTAGGTACCGAAATTGAAAAAACACCTAGAACTGGTATCATAACTCCAACAGAAATAAGAATTTTTTTTGTGAAGTTTGTTTTTTTATAAACAAAATATATATGATAAATTGTTAAACAAAACAAAAATAAAAATATTGCCTTCGTACCAACTAATAAACTACTTATAAAGACAATTATAAAAAAAAATATATTTTTTTTTGTAAAATCCTTAATTAAATTAAGGTATACATAAAAAAGTGCAATGATATAAAAATAAGTACCTGTTGCTGATGTTACCAATAAACCATTAAACCCAAAACGCACACCACGGTAGGTATTAAATAGATCTAAATTAAATAAAACACCAAACAAAATACATATAGAGTTAATGATAATAATTATTTCAAAAGTTTTAAAAATGGTTGTATTTGATCTTTCTTTAAAATATAAATATGTGGCCTCTAAAATAAAAATCGGAAATATGTATTTTGAAAAAACAACAAATAATTCTTGTGAAAGAAATTGAAAATCCATTAAATAGTGACCTAAAATAAAAAACAGAAATAGAAATACTGGTATTAAAAAAACGCGAAACTTCTTTTTGTAAACTAAATAAATAATTACAGTAACTAGTATTAGCAATTTAACATAGCGAGGTGTTCTTATTTGTACTTTATCTATATAATAATAATATTTAGAAATACCTTCTAATAAATAAGTAATTAGTAATAATATGTTAAAAAAATATTTTTTTAAAAAACTCATTTAGTAGGTTTTTTGAAATGACTAAATAGGTAAATAGAACTAAAAAAAGCAAAGAATGTAATCCCATTATTTCTATTTAAATAATTTTCCACCAAACAAATAATACTAACAGAAAATAACAGTAAAAAGTATTCTAAATCTTTATATTTGAAAGAAAAACAGAAATTACTAAACAGAAAGAAAACAAAAAATGACAAACCAAACAAACCAGTTTCAGTTAAAATAGATAAAAATTGATTGTGAGAGTCATATTTATTTTCAAAAGAAGCGACCATGTTATTTTCTTTGTATTTTTTTGTTAAGATACTTTTTTCGGAAGAAACACCATAACCAAATATAGGTTTTTCTTTAATAAGTTCTAAAGACACTTTAACTCTTGCTAAACGAGGATCACTCTTGCTCTTAGAATTTTTGATATAAAAAGAATTTACTTCTTTAGATAATTCCCATTTTAGTTCTTTAGTAAAACGATAATAAATATATGTTTTTTTAATTTGATAAAACGATAAAACAGAAATACTAATTAAAAAGATAATTAACCCAAAAAATAATTTGTATGACTCTGTATTAAAAAGCAGTATTAAATATCTAACCAAATAAATTAACAAAACAACTAAATAAATAAAAAATATAATTCTAGAATTTATTAACAATATGCCTAAAAAAAAGAGACTTTGTAGTGGTATAATTAAAAAAATAAATTTTTTGCTTTTTTTAACAAATTCAATACTAATTATAGTTGTAAATATTATATATATACCTAAATAAGAAGGATGTATTTTTAATATTTTAGTGAAATTAACCCTTGTGTTTTCGTAATTAAACAACTCTATAAAATGCGTATTCCCTAAAATAAATAAGTTATAAATTTTACAAGTTATTAATACGGTTAATGCTAAGGTGGTGCCAAACAAAATTCCTTTTTTAGCAAAAGTATATATTAGTTTATAGTCCTTATTTTTAGTTATACTAAAAAAAATTGGTATTAAGAGGTATGTTATTTTACTGCCAATATCACTAATGCCAGTTTCTAAATTAGTAGTATAAAATAAACTAAAAATAAGTGGCAATAAGATAAGTATTGTGCTAAATTTTAACGCTTTAAAATTCACTGTTTTTTTTTGTTCAACTATAAATAAAATAAGCGTAAATACAAAAAAGAGTATTAAGAAAAAATTACTTAAAGACAATTTGAGCGGTAACAAAAACGCAAATAAAAATACGGTAAAAAATCTTAATTTAATTAAGTGCTTCATCCTTTTTAACATACATTAAACTAAATAACAAACCAATAAAAACTGCCGCCATACCAGAACCAAAGACATGACCTGCAAAACTAGAAATACTAAATAATACACAAAGCATTAAAAAAACAAAATTTGCATAAGGATAAACTCTAAATAATTTAAACCTTTTAGCTTGTTTTGCGATATAATAAAGTATAAATAGAAATAAAAACAAACCCATAAACCCATAGGCAAAAAATATGTCTAAAAAATCTATCTCAATAATGTGCGAGTTAATTTGTTTGAATCTTGTTTGTCCAACACCAACAATTTTATTTACTAAACTGTATTCTTTATTGTAATTTGACATTGCTTCTTTAACATAATTATTTCTGTCTGATAAAATAAAAGTGATTAAATCTAACTTTTGATAAAAATGTGAATATCTAATAAAAATAGGGCTTATTTTAATAAATCGCCAAGAGAAAACAATAATTAAAGGGAATATAATTACCAAAGTTACTACTAATAATTTTAACCTTTTTATATTAAATTTTACTAGTGATAATTTTATTGGAATTAAAAAAAACACAATTAAAACACCTAAAATTCCTGTTTTTGTAGCCATGGTTAAACCAACAAACATAGTTAATAATAAAAAAAGATAATACTGTATTTTTTTTTCTTTTTTCCAAATTTGAAACCCAATAATAGAACTAAGTATAATTAATAATACAGATAATTCATTACCTGCAAAAAAGTAACCTTTGCTACCAATATCTGCATAATCATAATTAGAATACCCAAAACCTACATATTTTATAAGTACATTAAAAATTAATACTAAATAAGAAAATTTAACTAAATTTATAAGTTTTTTAAATTGTCTTTCATTTCTGTTTTTAATAACTTCCACAAAAAACAAAAAACAAATTAAAGGCATTAAATACCTTGTGATTTTAATTAAATCCGGAAATAATAAGTTATAGTTACCTAAGAATATTAACTCTATTAAAGAAGGTATTAACAATAATAAAAATAAAATAAAAACAATTAAAAGTTTTTTAGGTATAAATAATAATCTAAAGAAGATCAATAAAATTAAACTAATTTTGAATAATTGTGCAATAGAAATAGGTAGGTTTATTCCGTTATGTAATAAAAACCCGTTTAACATATCTACTGGCAAAAGAGCGAACATGATAAAAATGATTAGGTTATCAATAAATTGAATTTTTATTATCATTTAAAATATCTAGATAAACAAATATAGAATAATAACCGTAATATTTAAACTATATTTTGATTATATTGAGATGGAAAAATTGTAATAATTTGTTTTTCTTTATTTGCTTTTAAAAAAACATCTAAATTATTTAATGAAAATTTAGAAAGTGCTTTTGGATGACCAATAATGACAAAATGAAAATCTGAGTTATATTTTTTAATATAATTATCAAATGCTTTTTGAAGGTAACTTGATTTAAAACCATCAATAGATACAACAGTATTTGACCAACTAAAAAGTAATTTCAATTTATGTTTAATGCTACTTTTTACGGCATAACCATTTCCATAAGACTTGTGTTTTGAATTACCGAATTTTTTAATAAATACAAACTTCCAAAAGAAAAAAGGAGATATCTTATAACTTGCAATAGGTATTTCAATAAATTCTCCTTTTGGATCTTCTATTATTGGATTATTAGAAAATTTCCAAATCGTTTTATTAGGTGTATTTTTAAAATTATAATAATGAGAACCGTGTAAATTTTGACCATTTTTAAAAACAGTAGAGTCAAATAAAATACCATGTTTTTTAAATGCATCTTTTAATCTAAAGAATTCCTCGAGGCTCTGCCTCGGGGTTGCGTAAAGATATGTATTTTGCAGATATGAGCGAGCATATTCACAAGAGGCATAATAAGAGTTTGTTGATGTATCATTTTGTTTGTCCAATAAAATATAGGCGAAGTGTTTTAACCGAAGATGTTTCAAAGACTTTTCGTGAAATTTGTTTGAAAATTGAGGAGTGTTATGAGATTCGGTTTTTGGAAATAGGTTTAGATGAGAATCATGGATTACTTATAAAAGTTGGGGAGAATTATAAAATAATTTTTTTTCAAAACATTATAAATGCTAAAAAAGATTAACGATTGGAGATTGTTGATTGGAGATTTAAGAATTTTAATCTATTACTTCAAAAACCAAAAACAAGTAAACATAACCTCTAATAAAATCAGATAATAAAATGATTTTAAAATACTTACTGATTAATTAGACAGCACATATTGTTGTAATTTGTACTAAGAAAACTAAATATATTTGAGTTAATATCAATATAGTAAAACTTAAAATCATTACTAATAATTTATTACTTTATAAATTAAAAGGTTATTAGTCCCCAACTTTTATAGGTGACCCAGAATCATGTTCATTTTTTGATACAAAGTGTTCCGATGAATTCGGCAAAAAAGATAATTTCAGCAGTAAAAAGTATTACGGCAAAGGCAAAAGAAATCTTCCGTTTGCATCCAGAAGTTAAAAATAAGTTATGGGGAGGAAAGTTTTGGACAAGTGGTTATTATACCAATTTAACCATAAAACAAGTCAAATAAATTGTTTCTTTTTCACAATATCTTCTTTAAAATATTTTACCATAACAAAGGCTATTCTAAAATATTTTAACTTCAATCTTGCAAAAAATAATTCAATTTATTTTTGACAGATTTTATAATTAATTTGGTATTATATCAATACAGTTGGTCAATATGCCAATGAGGAAGTGATAAAGAAATATTTGCAAAATCAAGGGCAGACGAAAACAAGTTACACGAAAATTCATTCAAGTCAATTGAGTTTGTTTTGATACCTCGATGGCTCTGCCTCGAGGTAGTTCATTATGTTTATTATTAAAAAGTCTTTGATTATGCTCTTAAATTTCATTAAAATATAGTTTTAACAGTACGTTGCTCTAACCAATAATAAATGCTTAATAGTAATGATATTTGTCGATCTCTATTATAACCATTCTTGTGTTGATCTAAAATTTCTATCACTTTTGTTGAATTAAAAATTTCATTAAAAGTTTTAGAACTTAATAAAAGATTTTTAATGTCTTTATGATAATCTCTAAACCAGATTTTTGTAGGAGGTTCAAATCCCTTTTTTTTTCTGTTTATTATTTTTTTTGGTAATAGTTGTTCTGCAAATTTTTTATGTATAATTTTTATTTTACCTCTTTTTACTCGGTAATTACTAGGTAAAGACTCAATATATTTCATTAAATTTTTATCTAACATTGGTACTCTACATTCTAAACCAAAATTCATAGTAATTTTATCTGTATATAATAGCAAATCATCAGATAAACTCATTCTAGAATCTATTGCCATCATTCTTTCTACTGAATTAATTTTGTTATGACAACCTAATTTGTTGTAATAATAAGAGATTAAATCTAATGCTTTGTGTTCAGATACATTTAATAACTTTTCAACTTCATTATGTGTAAAAATAGAATAAATATTTAAAAACCTTTTTACATCATCTTTTTCGCCTAATGAATAAGAAGCTCTTATTAATTTTTCACTTTTCAGATTTAACTTTTTTACAATTAAATTACTTGCTTTAAAAATACTTCGAGGAATTTTTTGAGATAATATTTCGCCTTGATATCTTTGATATCCTCCTAAAGATTCATCTGCTCCTTGACCTGTAAGAACAACTTTCACATGTTTTGAGGCAAGTTCAGATAAATAATACATTGGTATTACTGATGTCGAAGAAAGGGGTTCTTCAATAATTCGAGTAGTCTCTTTAAAGATAGAAAGGTAATCTGTAAAATTTATTTTTTTTATGTAATGATCTAGCCCTAAAATTTCAGCGGTTTCTGCAGCGTCCTTTATTTCATCTACATTATAAGAGCCTTCAAAACCAATCGTAAACGCTTTAAGTGGTTTTTTAGAGTATTTTTGAGCTATAGAAGCTACAACTGCTGAATCAATTCCACCACTTAACATAATACCTACTTCCACATCAGACATTAATTGACTCTTAATAGCTTTATCTAATAAATGTCCATACTCTAAAACTGCATTTTTAGGTTTATGGATTGTTTTGGGGAGTTCAGAAGTGAAGCAAGTTTCAGAAATTTTTATTTTATTTTCAGACAAATCAATTGTAATAAAATGACCAGGTTTTACTTTTTGTATATCTGTATGTAATGTTAGAGGAGAAGGTAAATAGCGTAATCGTAAAAGAGTAGCTAAGTTGTTGATGTCTAGTTGAGTTTTATTTTCTCTTTCAATTGACCTTAATTCTGAAGAGAAAATAAATTGATTATTATTTAGTTTGTAATAAATGGGTTTTACCCCAAAATCGTCTCTAATAATAAATATTTTTTTCTCTTTAATATCTAAAAATGAAAAAGCATAAATACCATTAAAATCTTTTATTCCATTTATACCTTTTTTTATGAGATAATAAAGAATCGTTTCGGTATCACTATGACCTTTAAACTTTATATTTTTTAATTGTTTTCTTAAATCTAAATGATTATAGATTTCACCATTGAATGTTAAAATATAATTTTTACATTCAGAAATCATAGGTTGATGACCTGCAATAGATAAATCTAAAATAGATAGGCGTCTATGACCAAATATGATTTTATGATTATCTATTTCAAATTTCTCTATTCCAAAAGAGTCTGGACCTCTATGAGTAATTAAGTCAAGTTTGTTTTTAATATCTATATTAATTGTTCCTAATATTCCACACATAAATTAGTATATTGTCTTTTTATTTTATTAAATTTTTTAAAATTCTCATCTCTTTAGATATGGTAGTTTCAATTTTAATATTTTCCATTGAAATTCTTCCTTTTTTCACCATTTTATTAAACAATTCTTGGTCTTTAGTTATTTCTATAATTTGAGTTGCTAGTTCTTTCGGACTATTTTCTAAGATACCTGTTGTGTTTTTAGTTACAAACTCTGGAATACCTGTATTATTACTACTTGCAATCAAAAGACCGGAAGCCATTGCTTCACAAACAATTAGACCTTGCGTATCCATTCTACTAGGTGCTAAAAAAACACCATAATTAGAAAAAAAAGTATTTAATTCATTTCTGTTAAAAAATTTATTTGTGATTTTCACTCTATCATTTAAACAATATTTGGTTATTAATTTTTTATATTTTTCTTCAAATAAACCTTTGCCATAAATATCTAAAGTATATTTTTTAGGTAAAAACCGCATTGTTTCAATAGCTATATCTACCGCATATTTTTTACAAGAAAAGGGTCTTAAATTTAGTAACTTATACCGGTTATTATAAGTTTCGTTAAAAGAAAATAAATCAACATCTACACCATTTGGTATGATTTTAGCATTATTAAAGGTTAACTTTAGATTTCTTTCAGCATCATTTTTAATCCAATTAGAAGGAAAAATAAACGCTACATTTTCTCTCTCTTTAGTTTTTTTAATAAAATTTTTAATTTTAGGGATAACAAAGAAATCTTTATTCACCCATTTTAATAAATCAATAAACTTATAATTAAATTCGTGAGACCAAACAAATTTTTGCACATCACTACCATGAATGTACATTGCAAAAGGCATATTACTTTTCATTAGATATTTATGGATTAACCTTCCATTTTTTTTCTGAAAAGGATAAATATTTAATAAATGTAAGTATGCAATATCATATTGATTAAGATTTTTAACAATTTCATTATTCGGCATACTTTTTACGGTAATATTTTCAAAAGTATATTCTAAAGTGGTTTTTGAAGGAATGAATATGACAACATTAGACCCTTTTTTTTTCATTTCCAAACTTCGCATATGTACAAACATATGACTATATGGTTCATCTTTATTTGGATACCTAGAGGTTATTATTGCTATATTCATTATTAATAGAATTTATTGTGTAAATGATTTATGAATAAAGTTTTTTGAGACATTTCTAATTTTTTCTAACTTTGGTGTAATTATATTATAATCAATAGTTAAATTAAAATTTTCAAAATCTTTTTTGGTATTTAAAATTTTATTATTAATATCTAATTGATCTAATAAGTTAACAATTCTATTTTGAATCTTCCCCGCAGAAATTGCCACAAATGGTTTTTCAAAATTAACAGAAAAACATGTGCCATGAAAAGAATCTGTTATAATAAAACTTGCGTTTGCAAAAAGTTCGATATACTCTTTTGGTCCAGCGTTTCTAATTTGTTTATCCACTTTCATTAATGGGATTAACATTTTGTCTATAGCAACAATTTTAAGATTCAATTTGTCTGCAAAATAAACAACAGCTTCTTTAATTAATTTAGACCTTGGTACAGAATATACTAATAAATATTTTTCTTTTGGTTTTTTTAATGTTATAGAAAATGTTTTTAACCATTCCTTCTTAGTTAATAATAAAGTTGGATCAACAACATGATAAATTTTCCTGTTTGGTAAAATTTTTTTTAGTTTTTCTTTGCCATCTTTTTCTCTTACTGAAATCATAGAAAAATCAGTTAAATAATTTTCAACATCTTTTTTTTCTTTTTCTGTAAAATGATGATGACCAATACTTGAAGCATATGATATTTTTTTTGCATTTTTTGGTGCAAAATCTAAAAAGAAAATAGGGTTTATTTTCATATCTTCACTAATCACTACAGGATTCCATATTTGATCACTACCACAAACATAAACGTCAAATTTTTCTAATTTATTATTATATAAATCTTTAATTGAAATACTTTCGGTTAGATTAAGTGAAGATTTAATAATTTTTTTAAATCTCTTTATTAATTTATAATGAAAAGGGAATCTTAAAATATCATGCACAAACATTTTTATGCCACGTATAGAAAAATCAAACCTAATTAAGTCTAGTTGGTGTGATAAATAATCTAATTTATAATCGATTGTCTTAACTTCTCCATAATTATCTAATATTTTTTTGGTAGCATAGACTTGTAAAATGGCTCCATAATTAGAAACATTATGTATTGTTATTAGTGCTATTTTCATTTTTTTAATTGTAATTTACTAAAAACTTCCTCTATAGGTCTTCTAACAGAACTACAAACTTTGTTTTCTTTATTTGGGTACCCAGCAGCCATCATCATAATAATAGTATGCTCTGGTTTAATATCTAATATTTTTCTTGTTTTTTTATCAATCTTAGGTGATTGACTCCAATTTAAAGCGCAAGTAGCAATACCTAAAGAATGAAAAGCATACATTAATGACATCGACATTAAACCGCCATCAATCCAATGTTGATAATGTTCGTTTCCACTAAAAAAGGCTTTTAAGTCTACTGTTATTATCAATAAATTAGGTATTTTTTCACCAAAAGGTTTATTTCCGTTTTGAAATGATAATGCTTTTTGAATCGTTTTATCTTCTGTACTAAAATAAACATGCCATGCTTGCCTATTACAAACAGATGGTGTTTTTATTGCTAAATTAAAGACTCTTAAAAAATCAGTTTCACTAATTTTTTTATTATTAAATTCTCTTAAAGAAAATCTTGATAAAAAAAAATTTTCTGGGTTTTTGAGAATGCCATTGTGAAAATGATTTATAGTAAATATTTTAGTACCATGTATCTGCTCAGAATTAAATTTCATTAACAATAATTCTTTTCTCATTTCAATTGATCGATTTAATTTACTGTTTTCAGGCAAATCAATAAATTTTTGTAATACTTGTTTCCCGGCTATATCATGAAAACCTAATGCACCATTTTTTATAGCAATTTTTAAATGATTGAATAAAATTTCAGCATTTCGCCATCCTGATTTTGGATTTCTCTTTTTGTAACTTAAACTTTTTTCTAAACCATGGTAAACCATTGCGGTATTATAATTTCTTATTTCTAAATTTTTTAAATTAGTTCGCCAACCTCCGTAAAAAAGATAACGTTTAGAATCATATATAAAACCATTTAAACCTTTATAAACCCTAAAAGCACTTCTGATTAATGGTCTGAATTTATTCCAAATTTTATTCATTATATTTGTTCAAAAACTTTTTCTTTCGCTGTTTTAAAAAACAACAATAAAAGTATAAAATTACTAATAACTGTAGCGAAAGCAGCGCCTTCAGCTTGATAATATGGTATTAATATACTATTTAAAATTAAATTTAATAAGGCAACATAACCCATCAATCTAACTTTCAACTTCATATGTTCGTTCGTTACTAAAGTCGTACCAACACTGTATGCTACAAAATACACAGGCAAAGTTAAGGATAATATATTAATAAGTAATACTGAGTTTTTATATTGTTTGCCAAAAATAAAAGGCATGAAAAAATTAGAAAACAAAAGTACTGTAATCATTGCTAACAAACCTGCAAATAACATTATTCTATTGCCTTTTTTATAATAATCATATAATTTTTTTTTGTCATAATTTGCCCATTTATGATATTTAGGCATTAAAAATTTACTATATAGAACGTTTGGAAAAACAAGTATTGCTGTTAATATAGTGAATGAAGCTGTGTAATAACCTGCGTTTAAATCACCAGACAGATATTTAATCATAATAATATCACTTTGAATGTAAATAAATGCAAAAATACTTGCTAAACCAAATGGCCATACTTCTTTAAATACTTCTTTAATTTTTGGTTTAGAAATAGGTGATTTATTTGTACCACTATTTATTTTTCTATTACTGAATTTTAATAAACTAATAATACTTATTAATGTAAAAATAATCCCTACAAATGCATATATATAAGCAATATTTATTAATGTTATTTCTGTATTTAAGACAATAAATATTAGAAAAATTAATAGCAATCTGGTTAAATTAGGCGATAATTGCCAAAAGGATAAAAACTGAAACCGTTCTTCTAATTGTAATTTTGATGAAACTAATGTAACAGAAACTGTTCCGAAAAGAAAAAAGGTTAAAAGAAAAAGTAGTTGTTTGGTTTTAATTGTATGTGGACCCAAAAACACCCAAAATAATAGTAATATTACAACAATAAATAAACTTAGTAATACAAATCTTAAAGATGACTTAACCCATCTAATGGCAAACCATGACTCTTTACCAAATAATTTTAACCAAGTTTGTGCAACACCAAACCCTGCAAGTAATGAGAATATATTAATTGTAGTAATTGCCGAAGAAAACTCACCAAACAACTCAGGACCAAGTTCTTTGCCTAATATAGCGTAGATAACAAAGGTACTTCCACTACCAATAAAAGAACCTAGCCATAGAAATGAAATTGATTTTATTGCTTTTTTCGTAGTCAATATAATTGATTAATTTGAAAACACAAAAGTAGTGTATTATTTCTAAATTCGTTATAAATTACAAAATAGTAATTTAAAATTATTAGCATTCTTGTGATGATTAAATATGTTTTTCATTAAGATAACACAAATTTAATATTTGCCTAAAAATAAGTTTATTAAAAAGCGTACTAACTTTAATTGCCTGAAAACTCTTTTTGGCTCAAGTAATAATCGATATAAAAACTCCAGTTTAAATTTTATAAATATTTTTGGCGCTCTCTTTAAATTACCGCAATAAACATCAAAACTCCCGCCTAAACCTTGGTATAATGCAGGATGTATTTTTATTAATTTATGCATTAAAAATTCTTGTTTTGGTGTTCCCATTGCAACAAAGACAATATCTGGTTTTTTTTCTTTTAAATCAATTTTTAAAATTTCTATATCAGTATTTTTAAGATATCCATTTCGATAATTTTTAATATTTATTTTTGGAAATTCTTTTTTTAATTTTGTTACTGTTAATTCGATTACTTCTTGTGATGCGCCAATAAAATAAAATGATTTTTCTGTATTATATCTTTTTATAATATCATACCATAATTCTACACCAGGTATTTTTATTGCATTAAAGCCTTTCTTTTTTAAAGCCATAACTGCTCCAATACCATCAGAATAGCCAATGTTATTGTTAATAATATCTTGTAACTTCTTGTCTTTATTTAAAATCTTCTCTGCGTTTACAGCAACTAATATTTTGTTTTTTAAAATTACATATTCAATCAGTTCTTTTTTAGTTGTAAAAGGGTATATTTTAATATTATTTACTTTTACTTGTTTCATTTATATAATTTTCTATTTTAAAAGATAAGATTGATAAAATATATTTTTTAATTTAAATTTTTCGATTCAAGTTTAAAATCATCAAAATAAATTGTTCTCTCACGTGTTTCTGCATTAGACCAATATAACCCCATTTTATATGAATTTGGTTTTGGGTTATACATATTTCTTGTTTTATAAATTTTCACATTTTTTTTTATAGAAAAAGGTTTACCATCTAATTTGGGTTTGCAATAACTTTTATTATCATAAACATGCCATTTAATTTCATTTTTAAATGTATACCAATGATTTGGTTTTAATTTTTTATAATAAGTTAATATACTTCTTTTGTCTATTTTATTTACTCGAATACCTCCAGAAAACTCTAGATAATAGTCACCGTTTGGATTATGTTGAATATATAAATTGTATGGTGGATTAGTAAAAGCATAACCCCAAGTATGACCGATTGGAGGATAATCATGCCATTGATGAATCGTAATCCAACCTTGGAGTTCATCTTTTTTAAAAAATGATTCATCCACCATAAATTTGAATGAATATTTAGTTATGCTATTGATAGAGTCTTTAGGTATTGCAACTATCTCAGACCTAAAACCTTTACTGTATTTGCCTTTTGAAACTACATTCCCTGGCGAAAGTGTTATTTTTAACACATTGTTTTTTTTGTTTAAAGGGTCTGAAACGATTTTGATTCTTGTTGAATCTGCAATTTCTTTATACCAAAATTCTTTTAAACTAGACTCAAAATTATCTTTAAATTTTAATTTAAAATCATCAAGTTTATGGATTTTTTCTTTACAAGAAAAAATAAAAATTAATAAAACAAAACTACTTATTTGTAACAGTTTGTTTTTCATTTTGTTTATCTATTTTAAACTATGCACAAAATCTAAAACTATTTTATCTTTAATATCTATATTAACAAACTCATCATGTTTCACTAAAAAAACCACTATATCTGCTTTTTTGATCGCATCGTTTACTAAAATAATTTCAAATTCATTATGTTTTTCAACATTAGGTTCTACTGCTAAAACTTCAAAATCATCATTAATTAGCGTTTTTGTTACCAATAATGCTGGTGACTCTCTTAAATCATCAATATTTGGTTTAAAAGCTAAACCTAAACAAGCAATAATTGGTTCGCGATTATTGTTTATTTTAAAATGTAAAGCGCGGTTTTTAATTTTTTCAATAACCCATTGCGTTTTATAATTATTTATTTCTCTTGCTGCACGAATAATTTTTGCTTCTTTCGGAAAATCTGACACAATAAACCAAGGATCTACAGCAATACAATGTCCACCAACGCCAGTACCTGGTTGTAAAATATTTACTCGTGGATGCTTGTTTGCTAAATTTATTAATTCCCAAACATTTATTTCGGCTTTGTCGCAAATCATAGAAAGTTCGTTTGCAAACGCAATTTGTACATCTCTAGATGCGTTTTCAACTAACTTGGTAAGTTCCGCTGTTCTTGCATTAGTTTTATGTAATTCACCTGTAACAAATTGACTGTAAAAATCTATTGCTTTTTGTGTAGATTCTGGGTTAATTCCGCCAATGGCTCTGTCGTTATGTTCTAATTCGTAAATAACATTACCTGGCAAAACACGTTCAGGACAAAATGCCATAAAAAATTTACCTTTTAATTCTGGTTTTTCTGCAAAAATAATTTTTTGCATTTTTTCGGTTGTACCAACGGGACTTGTAGATTCTATAATAACCAAAGCGCCTTCTTTTAAAGTAGGTATTAGTTTTCTAGTTGCCGCTTCTACATATGCAATATCTGGTTCATAATCGCCTTTAAATGGTGTTGGAACAGCAATTAGATAAACATCTGCTGTTTCAGGTTCTACCGTTGCTTTTAAATAACCTTGTTCTACAACATTTTTTACTAGAGCGTCTAGTTTTGGCTCTACAATATGTATTTCACCTTTATTTATAGTATCAACTACATCTTGATTTACATCAACACCTAAAACATTTATTTTTTTACTTGCTATTAAGGCTGCGGTTGGCAAACCTATGTAACCTAAACCAATCATGACAACTTTTTGATTCATTTTTTTGCTTATAAATTATTAATAAAATTTACAATTCTCTCACTTGCCTTTCCATCACCATACGGGTTATGTAATTGACTCATTTTATTGTAATGATTTTTGTCATTTAATAACTTTTCTGTTTCTGTAATAATTTTATAAATATCTGTACCAACTAAAATTACGGTGCCTGCATCTACTGCTTCTGGCCTTTCCGTAGTATTACGCATTACTAAAACAGGTTTTCCTAAACTCGGTGCTTCTTCCTGTACGCCACCGCTATCGGTTATTATTATTTCAGATTGATTCATTAACCAAACAAAACTAGGGTACGATAATGGTTTGATTAATTTTATATTAGGGATGTTACCTAATAATTCATATACAGGTTTTAATACTTTCGGATTTAAATGTACAGGATACACAATTTCAACATCTCGATTATTTTCTGCAATATGTTTTAAAGCTTTACAAATATTCACAAAACCTTGACCATGATTTTCTCTACGATGCCCTGTAACTAACACTATTCTTTTCGTTAAATCAATTTTATTTTTAAGATTATCTAATTCGTCACTTTTATAAGTTTTTAATTTTTCTACGCTAATATTTAGGGCATCAATAACTGTATTGCCAGTAACTAAAATAGTATTTTCAGAAACATTTTCTTTTAGTAAATTATTTTTTGAAGTACTAGTTGGTGCAAAATGATAATCTGCTATACTACCAGTCACACAACGATTCATCTCTTCTGGAAATGGAGATTGCTTATTAAAAGTTCTTAAACCTGCTTCTACATGACATATTTTTGCGCCAGCATAAAAACCAGACATTGCAGCTGCAGTAGAAGTTGTTGTGTCGCCATGTACAAATAAATAATGAGGTTTAAACTCCTCTAAAACAGGCGAAAGTTCACTAAAAATTCTAGATGTTAACAAATTTAGACTTTGATTAGGTTTCATTAAATCTAAATCATAGTTAGGTTTAATATTATAAAAATCTAAAACTTGATCTAACATTTCTCTGTGTTGAGCAGTAACACAAACTTTAGTTTGAAAATTATCATCCTTTATAAATTCTTTAACTAAAGGAACCATTTTTATAGCTTCTGGTCTAGTACCAAATATAATAAGTATTTTCTTTTTCAATTAACTTAGGTTTTAATTATGTGTTACTAAATTAGTTTAATCTTTATTATATGTATCTAAATAACTATTAAAACGCTTTCCTAAAATAAATAGGACCATTAATGCAAATCCAAATATACTATATCTAAACCATTTTCTGAATTGTATTGGGTTATATTCTTTGCCAATATTAAAATCTGAAATAATAGTTGCTATCTCACCCGACCTTTCTTCGTCTTGTTTTAAATTTTCTAATTCAAATAAAATATCTTGTGACAATGTAAACAAATCTAAATCTTTATTAAATCTACTATTGCTATTTTCAGTAGACATACTAACATTATTGCTGCCTGGTTCGTTACTTACACTTAATAAAGCAACTTTACGATAATTTTTTCGTAATGAATCTATTTCAAATAAATCATTTTCTAGTCTTTTTCTTTTTAAACGTAATTTCTCAATTGATTTTTGTTGGATATTCTTATAATAATCATTTTTCATTCCATGAATAATCCCATTAGAAAGTTTAGGTAAAATAGAATCATTTAACGCATAAAAGGTGATTTTTTGAAAACGTAAATCATTATCGTTTAATCGCTTTTTAAAATCACTTAAAGTAAATTCTTTTAGATAGTTAGTATCTCTTCTTGTTATATAATAATCAAATTCTTTTAATACATTATTCTCTTTATTATATGGTTCAAATTCGAAGCCTAAAAGGTTTGTGGCTTCGGTGGGTTTAATATTAAAATATTTTGCAAGAGCTACGGAATCTTCATTTTTCACTAATGAACTTATATAAGGTTTATGCTGTTTTAATATATTTGCACTCCCATAATTAGTTTTAATAACCATCGTTGAACTGTAGTAAGAGTCACTATTTATATCAAGTACATAACCAATAATGCCACCAACTAATGTAGCAATACCTAAATAAATTAAATTCGTTTTAATAAAAACTAAAACTAAAATTAAATAATGAAAACCTAATTTAAATAAATTACCAATACCATTAAAAAGGTTTCTAAACCCATTACCAATTACTTTAAATAATTGTCCTAAATCGACTTCTTCGTTTGGTGTGTTGTTTGTTGCCATATCAAATTAGTTATTAAATATTTGTTCTAAAATTTTTTGTGTTATTATATACGTAGGTTTAACGCCAGTTGTACCTAAACCGCCACTTGCTAAAGTACCACCTGTTTCTAACGGATTATCAGACGCATAGTAAGCATATCGTACTTTTACATTTTTGTTTATGTTACCTCTTATTTTACTTGCTGCTTGAATCGCTTTTTGGTAATGTGCGCCTTCCATTTCTAAACCAATTGCTGACCAAGTGGAATTTTTAAAGAACTCTAATATATCTTTGTTTTGTAATGATGTTCCTAAAACGGAAACCATTGTACCATCATAAACTCCTAAACCAGAACCTATTAAATCTTCTTTTTTTAATTCGTTTTCAAAAGGATAATTATCTGCACTTCCTTCAAAAATATGTGCAGACGGAATCATAATATCGCCTTTGCCACCTTGTAAAATACCTGCTTTACCCATAATGGAAATGGATTTTACATTAAGATAATATTCTTTATTTTCCATACAAAAATATGGTTTTAATAATTCGTCCATCGTTTCGTAAGCTTGTTCTCCAAAAGCATAATCCATTACAATAAGTACCGGTTTTTCTTTCGTTTTTAACGAATAGTTAGTTTTTGTAAAATCTAATTTTTCGGTATCTATTATTTGCACATTAATATTTGTACCCGAAGTATCTTTTATATAAGTCAATCCTATTTTAGAGGCTGCTTTTTTTACTTTTTTTCGAAGTATTTTATTATCTTCATCGCTTAATAATTCAAATAAAGCAATACCTTTATTAGTTTTCGCTTCATTAGTAAGTGCAACTTGTGCATAAATACTATTCATCACACTATGCATATTTGCACTTATAATATGAATTTCTCGACCTAATAAATTATTTTTTTCTAAAGATTTTTTAATATTATTTGCCCAAATTTCACCATAAATATGATGTCCGATGCGTTCTCTTAAAATGGAACTAAAATTAATAACTCGTTTTTCATTATTTAAAGTTTCGTTTAGGGCTAATTTTCCCATCCAATAAATAATATTAAAGAAACGATTTGGATTATCTTTTGTAGCGAAATCTTTATCTGCTTGTTTTAATACTTCAAAAGTTCTGCCTAAAATGGTAGTTAATTGTGATAATAAAACTTCCCGTTCCTTATCATTAATTTTTTTATTAGTTAAAACAATCTCTTCTAAGAAATTCCATTCTCTAATTGTTTTACCTTGTTCATTAATTAAAACATTGTCTTTTATTTTATGCGATTCTATAAAAAGAAATGTTAAATGGGTTAAAATGTCATAAATATCCGATCTGCCTCTAGTAACTTCAATATTCATTTGTTCACTATCTACTCTATAGCAATTTCTTCTTCTTTTAGAAGGAATAATTGCTTCAAAATGTGAATCACCAAAACCTTCATCGGCAGTAAGATTTATATATTGACATTCTTCAATACCTAAAGGTAATCTGTCTATTATATATTGTAAACCATCTAATTCTATTTTATCTTCTGCAATAGAACCGTAGATTTCTGGTCTTAAAAAAAGCAAAGCTTCTCGTAAGGTTTTACCCGAAACTCCCATAGGTTTGTAAAAACCTCTGTTAAATAAGTGACGCATAGCAATATACATGCGTTCAATTGCATTTGAGGATTCTTGAGATTTGGTTTGTTTTAAGGTAGTTTTTTGCATAGGTTAATCACTGCTTTTCCGCAGATTGCGTGCAAAAGTACTTAATAAATTAATAAATTGGTTCGTTAACTATATATATTACGTAAAATATTACTTTTTATTATATAGAAGTTGTATTTTTTAAAAGTTATAAGACGTTTTGTATCTACAAATTGTAAAGACATTTTGCATCTAAAACCCGTAAAGACGTTTTACATATAAAGTCTGTAAAGACGTTTTGCATATAAAGTCTGTAAAGACGTTTTGCAAAACGTCTTTACAGGTTTATAAACAAGTTTGTAAACTTATTTTAAAATTTTCTTATATTTTTTTGAGTCGCGTAATAAAGCAGCAGCTTTTACAATAGTTTCATCATGTGTAAACTTATTTAAATAAACTCCTTTTTTATAATAATAGTGTTTTAAAATTTCATCGGTTAAACGTTCTAAAATTTCCTGTTTGTTTACATTTAAATCCGAAATCTTCTTAGTTTTCATTTGTTGTATTAGTTGCTTATAACCTAGACTTATTGCGTCATCGTAATTTTCTTCTTTTGCTTTTTCAAAAGCTTCTTCAAACTCTTTTTCTGCTTTTGTTTTAAACGAAGTTTCTTCAGTTTTAATAAAACTAATTAAATTGTCATAATCTGAATTACTTAATTGAAACTTTTCGGCACTTGGTATTGTCACATTATCATATTGATATTTTGTTGCATATTTAAAAATTGCATCCGATGCAAAAAGGGCTTTTGTACCGATCGTTTTTTCAGGTCTTTCAATTTTTATATCTGGTTCAACGCCACCACCATCGTAAACTTTTCTACCATTAACTGTTCTAAATAGATTTCTATTTTTTTGGTCAAATTTTGGTACAATACCTGTTTTATGATCTCTATTAGTATAGTCTAATTCTTGAATACACCTTCCGCTTGGTGTATAATATTTAGAAATGGTTAATTTCATTTGTGTACCGTATGGTAATCTTCTGGTTCTTTGTACCAAACCTTTACCAAATGAACGCTCACCAATAACAACTGCACGATCTAAATCTTGTAAAGCACCTGCTAAAATTTCACTGGCAGAAGCAGATCTTCCATTTACTAACACAACAATTGGTATATCTAAATCTATTGGTTCATTTCTGGTTTTGTAGGTATTGCTCCATTTTTTAACTTTTGCTCTTGTGGTAACTACAATTTTATCTTTTGGTACAAAATAGTTGACAATTTTTACTACTTCGTTTAATAAACCACCAGGATTACCTCTAACATCTATAATTAGTTTTTTCATACCATCTTCTTTCAAATCATTGTATGCTTCTTTAACTCTTGCGGATGCTTTTTTATTAAATTTTACAAATGCCATATAACCAATCTCATCATCTAGCATTTCATGAAATGGTACAGGATCAATCTCAATAGTTGCTCGAGTAATCTCGGTATCTATCTTTTTGCCATTTCTTTCTACTTTAATAGTTACTTTGGTATCTGGCAATCCTTTTAATAAGGTATTGATTGATTCTCCGTCGTAATCTTTTACCCATAAGTCGTTTATTTTCAGGATTTCATCGCCTGCTTTTAGTCCTGCATTTGCGGCAGGATTATCTTCATAAATTTCTCGAATAAATAAACGATTATCTTTAAACGATGATTTTGCACCAATGCCACCATAAGCACCACGAGATTTTATTTTATAATCTTCTACGCCTTGTTCATCATAATACCTTGTATATGGATCTAAATCTTTCAGCATTTTGTTAACCGCATCACTTGTCATTTGCGTAGGATTAACTTCATCTATATAATACATATTAAGTTCTTTAAATATCGAAGTGTACAATTCTATTTGTTTTGCTACTTCAAAAAAATCGGATTTAAAAGAAACCGTAAATGTTAAGACTGTAATTAAAAGGATAAAAAATCCTGTTTTTTTAATTTTATTCATTTTGTTATTTTTGAGCGTGTAAGATATGTATTTTATTCGTGAGACTCTAAAAAATTATTTTCGATTTTTTAATTAGCCATGCCTTTGGCTTGGCGAGTCGAACTAATCCCGCTTTTTCTGCGGGATATTGATTTAAGGTCTTTTATTCCCATAAAAAAGTTAAAATTTTCTAAAAATCAAAAAAAATACTATTAATAGAGGTGTTATTTAAAATATTGGCATTATTTTAGTGTTCTTTTAATCATCAATTATTAATGAAAAAAATATTCAGATTTATGAAACGTAACTATAAAATTGTCTTGCCAATAATATTACTTATTGGTTTACTATTAGGGAATAAAATTTTTGCTCAAAATGATTCCGAAAAGGATAAAATCTTGGTTGCATTAATTCGCGATGCTTTAAAAAACGCACATTATAGTCCTAAAGATTTTAATGATACATTTTCCGAAATGGTTTATGCTGATTATATCGAAGCATTAGATCCTACCAAAAGATTTTTTATTGCTAAAGACTTAAAACTTTTTTCTGCTTATAAAAAAGAGATTGATGATCAAATTAAAACCGAAGATTTAACTTTTTTTAATTTAGTTACCAATACATTTTTAGATAGAATTAAAGAAACTGAAGGTTTTTATGCTTCCATATTAGAAGAACCTTTTGATTTTGATAAAGACGAAACATTTAATCTTGATTATGAAAATGAAGTGCATCCGAAAAATAAAAAAGAACGATTAGAAAAATGGCGTAAACGATTAAAATTAAATGTTTTAGGAATGTTATATGGTAAAATTGAAGATGAAAATGACATGAAAAAAGATAGCGCTACTTATATAGTAAAATCTATAACCACTTTAGAAAAAGAAGCCAGAAAAAAATCAAAAGAAAACATGTCTGATTATTATACTAGAATGAAAGATTTAACTAGTGAAGATTGGTTTTCGTTATATATAAATAGTATTACAACTACTTTTGATCCGCATACCACTTATTTTTCACCAAAAATTAAGAAAAAATTTGATATTGGTATGTCTGGTAAATTAGAAGGTATTGGTGCTAGATTATCTAAAAAAGGAGATTTTACAAAAGTTGTCGAACTCATTTCTGGCGGACCAGCATGGCGAAAAGGAGAACTTGAAGTTGGTGATTTAATCTTAAAAGTTGCTCAAGGTGATAAAGAACCCTTAAACATAGTTGGTATGCGTTTAGATAATGCAATTGAATTTATTAAAGGTAAAAAAGGAACAGAAGTTAGACTAACACTTAAAAAAATTGATGGTAGCATTGAAGAAATTTCTATCATAAGAGACGTTGTAGAATTAGAAGAAACTTTTGCTAAAAGTAGTACTGTCAAATTTAACGATAAAACGTATGGTGTTATTAATTTACCTCAATTTTATATCGATTTTTCTGAAAAGAATTTTAGAAATTCGGCTACAGATATGGAAAAAGAGATCGAAGAATTAAAAAAAGAAAACATAGAAGGTTTGCTAATAGATTTACGTAATAATGGTGGCGGATCCTTAAAAACAGCTATCGAAATTGCTGGGTTATTTATTGATAAAGGACCAATTGTACAAGTAAAATACAATGACAAAGCCCCAAGAATTGATAAAGACAGAAATCCAAAAATACAATGGAGTGGCTCATTGGTTATTTTAGTAAACGAACTTTCTGCATCTGCATCCGAAATATTTGCTGCCGCAATGCAAGATTATAATAGAGCAATTATTATTGGTTCTAATCAAACTTTTGGTAAAGGAACTGTACAGAATATATTAGGGTTAAATCAATTTTTTAGGTATAACAAAGATTTAGGTGCATTAAAAATGACAATTCAAAAATTTTATAGAATTAATGGCGGTTCTACACAATTAAAAGGTGTTGTTTCGGATATTGCAATGCCAGATAGGTTTACGTATATGGAAATTGGTGAACGTGATGAAAAAAATCCATTAAAATGGGATAAAATTGCACCAGCAAAATATACAGCATTAGATTTTTATGAAAATTTTGATAACGTAGTTCAAAATAGTAGAATTAGAATTATGGATAATCCTCATTTTAATCTAATTAATGAAAATGCTAAATGGTTGAAAAAAACTACCGAAGATAAAATTGCCTACCTAAACTATGATAAATATAAAGAAGATATTGAAAATCATAATACAGAAGTGAAAAAATTTAAAAACTTAAAAGATTATAAAAATAATTTAACTTTTAAATCCCCATTATATGAATTACCTTTAATGGCAAAAGATTCTGTTTTAGAACAAAAAAGAACGGCTTGGCATAAAAAATTAAGTAAAGATATTTATATCGAAGAGGCGTTAAGAGTTCTAGCAGAATTAAAAGTTAAGAATACTGCTGTTGCTGTTAAAGGGTAAAAACGTTATCTTTGCACTTGTATGAAAAAATTATATATTATAGCAGGTCCAAACGGAGCTGGAAAAACAACTGCTTCTTTTACTATTCTTCCAGAAATTTTTAACTGTAAAGAATTTGTAAATGCAGACGAGATTGCTAGAGGTATTTCGCCATTTAATCCAGAAAATGTTGCTTTTCAATCAGGAAGAATTATGTTATTAAGAATAAATGAATTACTTGAAGAAAAAAAATCGTTTGCCTTCGAAACTACATTAGCAACAAAATCATTTATTAAATTTATAGAAAAAGCAAAAAACAAGGGTTTTGAAGTAATATTGCTTTTTTTACAACTTTCTTCAGAAAACTTAGCAATTGAAAGAGTTAAAACTCGAGTAAAAGAAGGTGGACATAATATACCCAAAAGTATAATAAAAAGAAGATTTAAAAACGGTTTGCATAATTTTTTTAAATTATACATTTCTAAAGTTGATAAATGGTTTCTTGTTGATAATTCAGAAGAGTCGTTTATATTTATTGCTAATGGTACTGCAACAAACATATTTATTAAAAATAAAAATATTTGGAATAAACTAAAAACAGAATATGGAAATTAAAGAACAATTACAAGAAATAGAAGATAAATTATCTAAAGGTCTTAAAGAGGCCTATAAAAAAATGATTACTTTTAAACAGCAAAAAAAAACATCAATTATTGTTTCAAAAAACGGAAAAATAATTGAAATTAAACCAAAATAAAACTAACCAATGAAAGCATATATTTTTCCTGGGCAAGGAGCACAATTTACAGGTATGGGTTTAGACTTATACGAAAAACATCCATTAGCACAAGAACTGTTTGAAAAAGCAAATAATATTTTAGGTTTTTCTATAACCGATATTATGTTTGAAGGAACACCAGAACAATTAAAAGAAACCAAAGTAACACAACCTGCTATTTTTTTACATTCCGTAATCATGGCAAAAGTTTTAGGAGACGATTTTCAACCAGAAATGGTAGCAGGTCATTCTTTAGGTGAATTTTCTGCCTTAGTAGCAAATGGTGTTTTATCTTTTGAAGATGGACTCAAATTGGTTGCACAACGTGCTTTAGCAATGCAAAAAGCATGTGAAATTCAACCATCAACTATGGCTGCCGTTTTAGGTTTAGAAGACAATATAGTAGAAGAAACTTGTAAAGAAATTGATGGCGTAGTAGTAGCTGCAAATTACAATTGTCCTGGGCAATTAGTAATTTCCGGAAGTGTAGAGGCAATAAATAAAGCATGTAAAATTTTAACAGAAAAAGGTGCAAGACGTGCATTAGTATTACCAGTTGGTGGTGCTTTTCACTCGCCATTAATGGAACCAGCAAGAGAAGAATTAGCAAATGCTATTGAAAATACAACATTTAATGAACCTAATTGTCCGATTTATCAAAACGCTCCTGCTTGTGCTGTAAACACAGCAGATGAAATCAAGAAAAATTTAGTGGCACAATTAACCGCACCAGTAAAATGGACGCAAACAATACAATCTATGATAAAAGATGGTGGAACAATTTTTACAGAAGTTGGTCCAGGCAGAGTTTTACAAGGTTTAATGCGTAAAATTGACAGAAGTGTTACTGCTAATGGTGTAACTTTTGAGTGATAATTTTTCGCAAATATTTTAGATTTTATCTGAATTTATTAAAAAGACACTACAAAAAATTAAAAAAATAATGAATTTACTTTTTATTCCATTACAAGTTGACATTAATGAAAAATTAAAAGAGGCACCTGATGATGCCTATCAAATAGGAGTCGTTATTGGTACGTATTTACCTTTGGTTTTACTTTTTGTTTTGGCCTATTATTTATATTATAGAGCAAAAAAACGAAATATTGATGAGTAAAAATAACGCGACTTTCAAGAAAAACTATTAATTTAAAACTCTCAAGAATTACTTTTTTTGAGAGTTTTTCTTTTTGGTGTATTTGTTTAATTGAAAAACAAAGAGTTTAACTTCTTATTAAAAAAGAATCTTCTTATTAATTATTTTTCCAGTTTATCTTTAACATCATTAAAACTATAAAAGTCTAAACCGTATAAATTTCCGAAAATTTCAGATTCATATTTTTCATCAAAAAATGGCGAACCATTTTCTGTAAAAGTAAGCGCTATTTGTTTTCCATAACCTATTGTTGATGTCATATCTAACCATAATTTGTCAATATTATTAATATTTCTAAAGGTTTCACTTAAAGTGAAACCCTGATTTTTTTATTCACACCGATAATCATTATATTTTGTAACTTTGATTTTGATTTAGAATCAAAATCAAACCCTATGAAATTACCACACCAATTAATATTGTTATTCTTTTTTATTAATATTAGTGTTTTCTCACAATCTGAAATTGAAGTATTTGGCGTTAATTATAATTCGTATCAAAAATCAAATTATTTTAATAATTTGTTTACCACAAAGACACAAAAAATAGATGCTTTTATAAATTACGGGCATAAAATAGGTAAAAAAAGCAAACTTTTTTATCATGTTTCTTATCAGAATTTCAATATAGATACGGCTATAAATTTTGACACCTTACTTCTAAATGATATTATTTTTCTTCCAAAAATACCAAATTATGACCTATTAACATTTGCTACGGGATTAGAAAACAGACTGAAAAACAAATGGAATCTAACTAATTTCATTACTTATACTATTTCGGATGATTTTTTTGATGATAAACTAAATAGCAACCATTACTTTAGAACATTTAGTTTTATAAAAAAGAAGAAATCGGATAATATAACTTATGCTTTCGGAATTTATACCGACAATATAAAAGATGAATTTAGAATTTTACCAATTATAAATTTAGAATTGAAAAATGAACAGCAAGGTTTGAAATTATTTTTTCCGAGATCTTTAAAAATTTGGAAGAAAATAACCAATAAATCTTACATCGAAATCTCTTCTATTATTGATTTTAATACCTTAAATCAAGAAAATTTTAATATCGAAATATTTTCTGTTTCTACTGATTTATCCTACAATTACGTATTTCAAAAAAAATGGAAACTAAAAACAGGAATTGGTTTACCATATAGAGAATTTGAATATAAATTAATTGAGGTAAGCATTTAATTTCATACCTTTGAAGTATTATAAAATAAAGAAAAAA
>CAYQTF010000004.1:0-40856 GCA_964420345.1 uncultured Flavobacteriaceae bacterium | reverse complement strand
CTACCTTTCCAGTCATACTTCTTAAAAAAAGACAAACTCACCACCAAAACCACAAAAAACGGATACAAAACACTACTTAAAATATACGATTTCAAACCATTTTTTAAACCCATAAATTTATAAGTTTTCTGTATCAACAAAAAATCAATATTAAACTTCAACAAAAATAAAAGCAAAAAAACCACACAACTCTGTGAAATCTGCGAGTTCTGCGTGAAAAAACCATAACCCAAAATCATAAAGCCCAAAACCACTAACAAATTCATCAAAAAAACCAAAACTCCAACCAACTTGCCAAACCAATTTTTAGTTGCACCAGTTTTAGAAGCCCAACGAATTCTTTGAGATAACAAACCTTTAAAAGTGTTTTCTGGTTTTGTAAGCACAATGGCATCTTTTGATTTTAAATATTTAACTGAATTTCTGTTTTTTTCTAAAAACTTTTCCATTAAAAATATATCGTCACCACTTGCAATATTGTCATTTCCTTTAAAGCCGTTTACCGATATAAAAACTTCTTTTTTATAACACAAATTTGCACCGTTACAAAGAAAAGGTTTGCCAATACCAAAACCACCAATAGTTGAACCAATAAGGCTTAAAAAATCCATATTTTGAAAGTTTTGTAAAAAGGGTTTGTTGGTTTTGTATGCAACAGGTGCAACTAGCATATTAAGATTATTCTTCTTTAATTTTTCATATTCTATAAAATTATTAAAACATTGTAACCATTGTTTTGGTACTTGGCAATCTGCATCTGTGGTAATAATCCATTCGTATTTAGCAATTTTTAAGGCTGTACTTATCGCATCTTTTTTAGGCGAATTGCTTTTTCGAATGTTTTTAATTAATTTAAAATGATTATTTTTAGTTAAAAAATCATCTAATAAAGTAACCGAAATATCGTTTGAATCGTCATCTACAAATAGAATCTCGAATAGACTTTTAGGATACTTTAATTGCTCTAAACTTTCCGCTAAAGCGACAATATTTTTAGCTTCATTTCTAAACGGAATTATAATAGTGAATTTTTGGTTTTTTAAATTATTGTTAATCTCAAATTCTTCTACCTTATTAAAACCAATAATTAATGCAATTATTAGGATAAAATAAAAAAACGAAATAATACTTATTACAATAATCAAAAGGTAGATTTAGAAACTCAAAAGTAATACTAAAAAAACATTTTTTTAATTTTTTAAACAGATAAACTTATCTTTGACCAAATACTTTTATTAAATAAATGCTAAAATCAATTTACTTTTTAATTTTTTGCTTGATTTCGCTGTTTGTTTTTTCGCAACAAGAAAAGCAAATTTCTTTTAATCAATTATCTGTAAAAGATGGTTTATCACAAAACAGCGTAGTTCATATTACACAAGATAAAACAGGTTATTTATGGTTTGCAACCCAAGATGGTTTAAATAAATATAACGGAATTAATTTTGAATATTACCCCATTTTATTCGACGACATTACCAAAGAAAACTACAGTAAATTAGGTAAAGTGTTTGTTTCTAATAGCAATGAAATTTATGTAATTAGTAAAAATGAAATTCTTCAAAAATTAAATAAAAAAACGAATTTTTTTAAAAAAATAAAACGTTTTAAAAATGTTTCTTCTATTTTTCAAACCAAAGATTCAAGTATTTGGATTGGTACTTTTGAAAACGGTTGCTATAAAATAATAACAAAAGACACCATACAGATATTAAAAAACGAAAACGGATTAAAAAACAATTATGCAATCACTAACTTTAAAAACAAAGTGGTTATAGCAAGTTCAAATTCATTGTTTTTAGTTAAAAAAAGTCAAGCAAATAAAATTACCAAAATAACAAAACCTAATACTAATTTTAGCAGTTTTGCAAAACACAAAGACAGTTTATTTGTTGGTAGTTTTGGTAAAGGACTTTTTTATTTAACGAACAACAAATTACTTCCGTTTAACGGGTTTGATCAAAAAAAACAAGTTACCAAACAACTTAAATATTTTATCCCTTTTTAAAAGATAGTAAAAACAGACTTTGGATTGGTACTTACGAAAATGGTGTTTATTTAGTAGATTTTTCTAATAAAAAAATACAGCAATTTAAAACACAAATCAGAAATCCTAAAGCAATTCATTACAATGATATTTTAAGTGTTTACCAAGATGACACAGGAACTATTTGGTTTGGTACCGATGGCGCAGGTTTGAGTTATTATGACGAAAATCTATCAAAATTTAATGTTTTAACTAATTATCAAACGCCTATAAATACCAATATTGATGTTATTAGGGCAATTACAATTAGCAATAAAAATGAAATTATATTAGGAAGTTCGGGCAATGGATTAAGTTTTTATAATAAAAAAACCAAGACGTTTAAAACCTATAAAACCAAAGATAAAAACAGCATTATTTCAAACAGAATTATGAGTTTGTTGTATGATAATGAACAACTTTGGGTTGGTTATCAAGATAAAGGTTTATCGGTTAAATTAAAAAACAGACAATGGAAGCATTTTACTAAAAATTCAACTCCAAAGTTAGATGCAAGTACAATATGGTGTATATTTAAAGATTCTAAAAACAGAATATGGTTAGGTACTAGAGAAAACGGATTAATTAAATTTAACCCAAAAAAAGGCACTATTAAAAAATATGTTTTTTCAAAGAATAATAATAAAAGTATTTCCGAAAACAACATACGAACCATCATTCAAGCAAAGGATGGAAATTTATGGATTGGAACAGAAAATAACGGATTAAATAAATTTTATATAGAACAAGAAATTTTTAAAAGATATACAAATCCTAAAACTCTAAACATTAAATCTTTACATCAAACCGATTCTATTTTATGGATTGGTACAAACGGAAAAGGTTTAAAAGCACTAAATCTAAACACTAAAAAAATAGTTAGTTTTACCACAAAAAACGGATTAGCAAATAACGTAATTTATAGCATTTTAGAAGATCATAAAAAACATTTGTGGCTAAGTTCTAATCGTGGTATTACCGAGTTTTATTCTCCAAACTTTAACACTAAACCAACCATTGTAAATTATGACATTCACGATGGGTTACAAGGTTTAGAATTTAATACAGGTGCATATTTTAAAGATAAAAAAGGCACATTATATTTTGGAGGTTTAAAAGGAATAAATTGGTTTTTACCATCTAAAATTAATAAAAATAAAACAATACCAAAAACAGTAATTTACAAATTAACTCTTTTTAATAAAGAAATCCCTTTAGATAAAAAAACCGTTTTTAAAAGTAACCAAAACACCTTTACTTTTTCGTATGCTGCTTTACATTATGCACAACCAGAACGAAATAAATATCGGTTTATGCTCGAAAATTACGAGGCAGAATGGTCAACTATTTCACCAAAAAACACAGCACATTACACTAATTTAAATGCAGGTACATACACGTTTAAAGTAATTTCTAGCCATTTTGATGGCGTCTGGAACACTAAACCTGCAACATATACATTTACCATAAAACCAGTTTGGTATTTAACACTTTGGGCAAAACTCACTTATATTTTAATTGGTTTAATAGGTGCATTAATTTTTTATTTATATTTAAAATGGCGCTGGAAAATGGAATTAAAACTAAAATTAGAACAGCAAGAAACCGAACGTCTATTAAAATTAGACGAACTAAAATCAAAATTATATACAAACATTTCGCATGAATTTAGAACACCTTTAACTTTAATTTCTGGACCAATTCAGCAGTTAATAAATCAATCTAATTTAAATCTTGAAGATCAAAAATTTGTCTCGATAATCGAACGAAGTTCAAACAGAATGTTGCGTTTGGTAAACCAAATGCTCGATTTATCGAAATTGGAAGAAGGTAAAGTTATCTTAAAAGTAGCACAACACAATTTGCAAAAGCAATTAGAACAAACAACCGAAGCATTTAAACTTTTAGCGAACGAAAAAGGAATAGAGATAAAAACAAATTTTTCTACCTTAAAAAAAACCTGGTACGATAAAGATATTTTAGAAAAAGTGGTTTCTAATCTATTGTCTAACGCTGTAAAATATGCACCAGAAAATAGTGTAATCCAGTTTAAAACAACACAAGAAGATGAAAATTTAAAACTTGTAGTTACAAATAAAAACAAAAAAATTAAAGAACATAATTTATCTAAATTATTCGATCGTTTTTATCAAAACAATTCCAACTCGATTGGTATAGGAATTGGTTTGCCACTAATTAAAGAACTCGTTACTTTAAGCAGAGGAACAATTAAAGCGACTAAAAAAGATAAAAAAACCATTGCTTTTACCGTGAGTTTACCAATATTAAGATCGGCTTATACTAAAAATGAATTGGTAAAAACCTCAAAAAAACGAACTTTAAAAAGCAAAAAAGAAACAAAAACTAAACCAGTTAAAAAAGAAGAAAAACCAATTTTACTTATTGTAGAAGATACGGTAGAAATCTTAAACTTTATTGCTAATTTATTTTCAGAAAAGTATAAAATCATCAAAGCAAAAAACGGATTAATAGGTATTAAAAAAGCCATTAAAAACATTCCAAATGTAATTATTAGCGATGTAATGATGCCAAAAAAAGATGGCATTGCATTAACAAATACCTTAAAAAATGATGTTCGAACAAGTCATATTCCAATTGTTTTACTCACAGCAAAAACAGGCGATAAAAACGAGTTAAAAGGTTTAAAATCGAAAGCAGACGATTATATTACTAAACCTTTTAATAACGAAATTTTGATTCAAAAAATCAACAATTTAATCGAAACGCAAAAAAAATTACAAAAAAAGTATCGCCAAAAAACAACCTTAAATCCAAAAGAGATTGCAGTAACTCGTTTAGATGAAAAACTGTTAATACAAATTCAAAAAATAATAGATACTAAATTAACCGATGCTTCATTTTCGGCAACTCCTTTTGCAAAAGATTTGGGTTTAAGCAGAATGCAATTGCACCGAAAATTAAAAGCGATAACAGGATTGAGTACATCCGAATTTATTAGAAATCAACGTTTAAAAACAGCAAGTAAATTATTAAAAACTTCTGATTTAACCGTAAACGAAATTGCGTATGCTGTAGGTTTTAATTCGCCTTCTTATTTTATTACTTGTTTTAAAGAGGTTTATGGTGTTACGCCGAATTCTTTTAGTTTATAAATTTTTTTATTTAACCACCAAGAACATTAAGAATACACAAGGATCACAAAGTTGAGCGGCATATTTTTCTTTGTGCCCTTTGTGTAAAATATTGTGTCCCTTATGGTTATATTTTTCAACACAATTTTAAACTTGAGCCTTCAGTATTTGTTTTTAGCCTTACAAAACAGGGTAATTAAATATGAAACTTTAGGGCAAGTATTTAGAGGCACAAAAGAAAATGTAATTGAACTAAGACTACACGAAAGGTTAGTAGGTTTACTTATCGCAATTATAGAGATTATCGGTAGTTTGTTTGAAGAAATTGATGGTGAAGAAATAATGCAAAAGGCAATTTATAATGAAAAAGCATTAGCAAAACTTTTACGACTTATCAGTCCGCAAGAGGAATTACAAAACATTGCTTAAATGCTGGTTTTGGAAATAAACCTGTGAAGAACTGATAACATAAGACTATAAACAAGAATATTACACTGAAATTAAAAAGCAGATTGACTGTTTTATTGTAACTTTACACCTGCGAAACTTGAGTCAAATAAAACAAAGAAGTAAGGAAATATTTGTAAAACGACACCTTGCTTTTTAAAAAAATCAATTAAAGAATTACTACTAAACTTATTTTATTTTTTAAATAAAATATTATCAAATAGTTACAATTTGGTCTTTTGTCTAATATCTAATAGCGAAGCGGTCTAATGTCTTTATCTGACAATACTAATAAAAAACAGTTAAACAACTAAGTCTAAAATATAAATTTTCAAACGTCGTTTTAAATTAATATATTTACAGATTATTATAGTTGATTTCTTAATGAAGACAGACAGTGATTTAAATGATTGTCAACTAACAAATTAAACCAAAAAGATATGAGTTGTACAACTTGTACTACAGATAAAACAGGAATACCAAAAGGATGTAAAAGCAACGGAACTTGCGCTTCTGGCGGTTGTGATAAATTATCTGTTTACGATTGGCTAGGTAATATGTCTTTGCCAGGACATCAAAAAAAGTTTGACCATATAGAAGTCCGTTTTAAAAACGGAAGAAAAGCATTCTTTAAAAACGAACCAAATTTACCAATTAGTATTGGTGATATTATTGCCGTAGAATGTAAATCTGGTCACGATATTGGTGATGTTACTTTAACAGGAGAATTGGTTAAAGTCCAAATGAACAAGAAAAAGGTAAAATTAGGATCTGAAAATATCTTAAAAGTTTACCGAAAAGCATCACAAAAAGATATTGATATTTGGCAAGAAGCCAGAAATAAAGAACCAGAAGTACAACGTAAAGCAAGATTAATCACTTCTCGTTTAGGGTTAAAAATGAAATTGAGTGATATTGAATTTCAAGGTGATGGAAAAAAAGCAACCTTTTATTATACTGCGGATACTCGTATTGATTTTAGACTATTAATCAGAGAATTAGCAATGACTTTTAACGTTAGAATAGAAATGAAACAAGTTGGTTTGCGACAAGAAGCAGCAAGACTTGGCGGCATTGGTTCTTGTGGTAGAGAATTGTGTTGCTCTACTTGGTTAACCGATTTTAGGTCGGTAAGCACAAGTGCTGCTCGATACCAACAATTATCTTTAAATCCGTTAAAGTTATCTGGTCAATGTGGTAAATTAAAATGTTGCTTAAATTACGAATTAGATTCGTATATGGACGCACTTAAAGATTTTCCAAACACCAAAATTTGGTTGCAAACCAAACAAGGAACTGCCATGTTTCAAAAAATGGATATTTTTAGTGGTTTTGTTTGGTATGTTTATAAAGACAACCCAATGCAATGGCACCAATTAACTACCGCACAAGCAAACGAAATTATTGCACTTAATAAAAAGGATGAAAAACCATATAATTTAGAAGAATATTCTAACGAATTAATTATCGAAGAACCAGAGAAAAATGTTTTTGAAAATGTGGTTGGGCAAGATAGTTTAACCCGTTTTGATAAACCTAAACGAAGCAAAAGACGTAATAATAAAAACAGGAATCGTAATAAAAATTTTAATCAGAATAATCCAAATCAGAAAAAGAATCCAAATCAAAATAAAAAACGACCTAACAACAACAACAACAACAATAATAATAATAATAATAATAATCAAAACAAGAAAAAGGTAAACCCTAATCAGAATAATAACGCAAATAAAAAGCGTAATCCAAATCAGAAAAAGGCAAATCCTAATCAAAAACAAAACCCAAATAGTAAAAAATCTTAAGTTTATTTAAATATGGTTTTATTTATGTTGAAAACTAAATATAATAGATTACGTAAAGGTGTTTTTCGTAAAGACGTTTTGCAAAACGTCTTTACGAAAAACGTTTTTAGTTATATTGCGTTATTTATTGTATTTGTTTCGTGTTCTAACAATACTGTTTTTACAGAATATAAAAGTATTCCAAATAATAAATGGCATAAAGACTCTATCATAAGTTTCCATTTTAATGCAAAAGATACCGTTTCAAAAAACAGTATTTATATTAATTTAAGAAACAATAAAGATTACGAATTTAATAATTTATTTTTAATTACAAGTGTAGAGTTTCCCAACAAAACAAAAATAATTGACACCTTAGAATACGAAATGACCGATGCAAAAGGCCGATTTTTAGGTACAGGATTTACCGATACAAAAGAAAATAAATTAGAATATAAAGCGAATATTCCGTTTGCTATAAAAGGTGACTATCATTTTACCATTCAACAAGCAATGCGAAAAATTGGTGAAGAAAATGGTGTGAATTTCCTTAACGGAATATCAGATATTGGTATTGAAATCGAAAAAAACAACGAATAATAGATATATAACTACAAATACTCAAAACCAATTTCATTTTTCTTAAACAGGTTTTATTTTTGAAGTTTATAAATCTAATACTAACTTAAATATGAACAAAAACACAACAAATCATTTTAAAAAATATACCAAATGGTTATGGCGAATATTTTTAGGAGGCATTGCATTTGTCTTCTTACTTTTTCTATTTACTTCATTTGGTTTGTTTGGTAAATTACCAACTTTTGAGCAGTTAGAAAATCCTAAAAATGACTTAGCAACGCAATTAATTTCCATAGATGGCGAAACCATTGGTAAATATTTTACCGAAAATAGAACGCCTGTAACTTTTGATCAAATACCCAAAAATTTAGTAGATGCTTTAATTGCTACAGAAGATGCTCGTTTTTATAAGCATTCAGGAATTGATTTTAGAGGAACCGCTCGTGCATTTGTTTATTTAGGATCTAAAGGTGGCGCAAGTACCATATCACAACAATTAGCAAAAATGATGTTTCATGGCGAACGCTCTGGAGGCATTTTTAACAAAATCGGCCAAAAATTAAAAGAATGGGTTATTGCTATTAAATTAGAAAAAAGATATACTAAAAACGAAATCATTACCATGTATTTTAATAAGTATGATTTTTTAAATCAAGCAGTTGGTATTCGTTCCGCTTCAAGAATTTATTTTGGTAAAGAACCAATTAATTTAGACCAAGAACAAGCAGCAATGTTAGTTGGTATGCTTAAAAATTCATCATTATATAACCCATTACGAAGACCTGAATTAGTTAAAAAAAGGCGCGATGTTGTTTTAAAACAAATGGAAGTTTATGATTATATAACTACTAAAGTAAAAGATAGTTTATATAAAACCGAATTAAATTTAGATGTTCATAAAGAAGATACTAATTTTGGTATGGCAACTTATTTTAGAGAATACGTTCGTAAATTTATGAAACAATGGGTGAAAAATAACCCGAAAGATGATGGCACAGAATATAATATTTATCGTGATGGTTTAAAAATTTACGTAACGATAAATTCTAAAATGCAAAAATATGCAGAAGAAGCTATGCAACAACATATGGCAAATTTACAAGGCGAATTTTTTAAATATCAAGATAAAAGAATGAAAAGTAGTTGGCAGAAAAAACTAGTTCCTTTTAGTAATGATATGAAAGTCAAAGATATAGAAAAAATTATGGATCGCGCCATGAAAATTTCTCAACGTGGTAAACGTCTTAAAAAACAAGGGAAATCGTTTAAAGAAATTAAGGAAAATTTCAAGAAAAAAACCAAAATGAAAGTATTTTCTTGGAAAGGAAATATAGATACTATAATGTCACCTTACGATTCCATAAAATATTATAAAACATTTTTAAGATCTGGTATAATGTCTGTAGAACCACAAACAGGTCATATTAAAGTTTGGGTTGGCGGTATTAATCATGAGCATTTTAAATACGATGCTGTAAAACAACAAAAAAGACAAGTTGGTTCTACTTTTAAACCATTTGTGTATGCAACGGCAATTAATCAGTTAAAATATTCGCCATGTAAAAAAATGTCGAATACACCTTATACTATTCCTAAAGAAAAATACGGAATGCCAAAAGATTGGACTCCAGAAAATGCAGGAAAAAAATATGGTGGTGAACGAACGTTAAAAAATGCTTTAGCAAATTCGATTAATGTAATTTCGGCTAGATTGATTGATGATGCAAATCCGCAAAACGTTGCTAATCTAGCAAAAAAATTAGGTATTGAATCTAAGATAGAAGCAAATCCTTCCATAGCACTTGGCGCAATAGATTTATCTTTATTTGAAATGATTGGTGCTTTAAGTACTTTTGTAAATAAAGGTATGTTCATAAAACCAATAGCAATTTTAAGAATTGAAGATAAAAATGGTACTATTTTAGAAAGTTTCAATACTACAAGAAAAGAAGTTGTTAGCGAAGAAGTTGCTTACACAATGCTAAATTTAATGGAAGGCGTAACTCAATCGGGTTCTGGTATTCGTTTACGTGGTACAAGAAAACATTCGCAAAAAGTGGTTACTGGTAGTCCGTATAAATTTACCAATGCTATTGCTGGTAAAACTGGTACTACGCAAAACCAAAGTGATGGTTGGTTTATGGGTATGGTACCAAATTTAGCAACTGGTGTTTGGGTTGGTGCAGATGATCGTTCGGTTCATTTTCCTGATATTGGTAGAGGTCAAGGAGCATCAATGGCATTGCCAATTTGGGCTTTAATGCACCAAAAAATATATGCAGATTCTACTTTACATGTAAGTAAAAAAGAGTTTCCAAAACCTTCAAATTTATCTATCGAAATAAATTGTGATAAAGATGAAGAACCAAAAGAAGGTGAAATTATAAAAGAGAAAGTTGATGACGACGACTTTAACAATTAAAATAATAAAAAATGATAAATAAAGTAGTTAATAATGTACAGGAAGCTTTAAAAGGTGTAAAAAGCGGTATGACTTTTATGCTTGGTGGATTTGGATTATGTGGTATTCCTGAAAATTCCATAACCGAATTAGTAAGTTTAGGTATCGATGATTTAACTTGTATTTCTAATAATGCTGGTGTTGATGATTTCGGATTAGGTTTGTTATTACAAAAACGTCAGATTAAAAAAATGATTTCATCTTATGTAGGCGAAAACGATGAATTTGAAAGACAAATGTTATCAGGCGAATTAGAAGTTGATTTAATACCTCAAGGCACATTGGCAGAACGTTGTAGAGCAACAGGTGCAGGAATACCAGCATTTTACACACCAGCAGGATTCGGAACAGAAGTTGCCGAAGGAAAAGAAACCAGAGAATTTAACGGAAAAATGTATGTTTTAGAACACGCTTTTAATCCTGAATTTGCCTTTGTAAAAGCATGGAAAGGTGATACTGCTGGAAATTTAATTTTTAAAGGAACAGCAAGAAACTTCAACCCTATGATGGCAATGGCAGGAAAAATAACGGTTGTTGAGGTTGAGGAATTGGTGGAAGCAGGCGAATTAGATCCAAATCAGATTCATATTCCAGGTATTTTTGTACAACGTATTTTTCAAGGAAAAGACTATGAAAAACGTATTGAACAAAGAACTGTTAGAAAGGGTTAATTCGATAATTTTAACAGAATCATCACTCATACCGTGACTCAAAGTCACGGTGTGAGTAAAAAAAATAAACATTTATGGCATTAGATAAAAATCAAATAGCACAACGTATAGCACAAGAATTAAGACACAATTGGTACGTAAATTTAGGTATCGGAATCCCTACTTTAGTTGCTAATTACATACCAAAAGGTATTGATATTGAATTTCAATCGGAAAACGGTTTATTAGGTATGGGACCATTCCCAATTGAAGGTACAGAAGATGCCGATTTAATAAATGCAGGTAAACAAACGGTAACTATTTTAAAAGGTGGTTCATTATTCGATTCTGCTTTAAGTTTTGCAATGATTCGTGGGCAACACGTACAACTAACGGTTTTAGGAGCAATGGAAGTTGCTCAAAATGGCGACATTGCAAACTGGAAAATACCAGGAAAAATGGTAAAAGGTATGGGAGGAGCAATGGATTTGGTAGCATCGGCAGATAATATTATTGTTGCTATGATGCACACCAATAAAAGAGGAGAATCTAAACTTCTAGAAACCTGTTCTTTACCATTAACTGGCGTTGGTTGTGTTAAAAAAGTAGTTACAAACTTAGCGGTTTTAGAAATTAAAAATAACGCATTCTATTTATTAGAAAGAGCACCAGGAGTTTCGGTTGAAGAAATTAAAGCAGCAACTGCTGGTAAATTAATTGTAGAAGGCGATGTGTCAGAAATGAAATTTTAAACTTTAAAATTAACCACAAAAGGCACAAAAGATAACAAAAGTCTTGTGTTTTCTTTTGTGCCTTTTGTGGTTCAAAACAAAAATGAAAGCAATATTAATTTTCTTATTCTTTTTTACCTGTGTTTCTTTTTCTCAAAAAGCAAAAATGAGTGATGCTTTTAAAAAAGGAGATTATAAAAATGTCATAAAATACGGCAAGCAAATATTAGAAAAAGATCCGTTAGATTTAGATGCCTTATTAGGAATAGGTAAAGCATATAATTCAACAAGTCAATATAAAAAATCATTCAAATATTTACTAATATTAAATAAGTATGCAAAAAACGATTGGCAGTTCGCATGGTCACATATAGAACTAACCGAAGCTTATTTTTCTACAGGAAATAAAAGAAAAGCAAAAGAGCATTATTACAAATCTTTAAAATATAAAGGCACAAAAACGAGTAATAAAAAAATGAAACGATTATCATTTTTATTTGGATTTCATAAAGTTTATAAAAATTGGAAAACTATCGAAAGAAATAATATAATATTTCATTTTCAAGATGTTACTTTAATTAAAAATTTAAATTTTTATATGCAAGTTAGAGAAAATGCATTTAAAAATATTAACTCTTTCTTCTCTTCAAAATTACCTAAAAAAATCGATTTTTTTGTTTGGAAATCAAATGAAGAAGCCAAAAAGGTTTTAGGTATCAATTTAGGCAAATCTTTTCCAAAGTATTGTGTTTCTCACAATGGAAGTAACCAAACTATAGGTCATGAAATTGCACATAATATTTCTTTTTGGATGGATAGTTCCATTACTAAAACTAGATTTATTAATGAAGGAATTGGAGTTTATTTTGATAATTCAAGCAGAAATAAGTTACGTATGGCTAAAACTATTTTTCAGAAACAAAAAGTAGAAATAACCAACTTATGGAAAAATGGAAGTGATTATTCAGAAAAAATATTATATCCAATTGCTGGTGCTTTTGTAGAAAATTTAATTCAATTAGATAAAGAGAAATTTTTAGAATTATGTAAAAATCAGACCTATAAAAACGCAAAAATTATTTACGAAAAAGATTTAGATAAAATAATTTCTGATTTTGAAAAACAATTAAACACAAACCCTTAGCGAACTTTGCAAACCTTTGCGACTTTGCGTGAAACTTTTACTATGAAAATAATATCCTACAACGTAAACGGAATAAGAGCAGCCATAAAAAAAGATTTTATTGGTTGGTTAAAATCTGCAAATCCAGATGTAATTTGTTTACAAGAAATAAAAGCGATGGAAGAACAATTAGATGTTTCTTTATTTGTAGATGCTGGTTACAAATATAATTACTTTCATTCGGCTGAAAAAAAAGGGTATTCTGGTGTAGCAATCCTTTGTAAAGAAGAACCAAAACATATAGAATTTGGTGCAAATTTTGATTTAGCAACTACCGAAGGTCGTGTTTTAAGAGTAGATTTTGAAACCGTTTCTGTTATAAGTTTATATCTTCCGTCAGGAACAAATCAACTTAGATTAGAAGCAAAATTCAAATTTATGGATGATTTTCAAGAATATGTTTCTGAACTTAAACAAACAATTCCAAATCTAATTATTTGTGGAGATTATAATATTTGTCACGAAGAAATTGATATTCACAATCCTAAAATGAAAAATGTTTCTGGATTTTTACCAGAAGAAAGAGAATGGTTAGACATTTTTATCAATAATGATTTTATAGATACTTTTAGGCATTTCAATAAAGAAGGCGATCAATATTCTTGGTGGAGTTATAGAGCAAATGCTAGAAACAACAATAAAGGTTGGCGTTTAGATTATTGTTTGGCAACAAAAACCTTAGAAAACCGTTTAGAAAGAGCCTATATTTTACAAGAAGCAAGACATAGTGATCATTGCCCTGTAGTGGTAGAAATAAAATAGATTTCACGCAAAGGTGCAAAGTTTTGCAAAGGTCGCAAAGATTTAATAAGTATAACCTTAACTATATTTAGTTATAGAATGACTGAAAATGAAATTTCATATAAAATTATTGGTGTTGCAATTGAATTACACAGAAATATTGGTGCTGGTTTATTAGAATCTGCTTATGAAAGTGCTCTTGCTTATGATTTAAAGGAAGAAGGTTTAGATGTTCAACAACAAGTTTCAATGCCTTTTATTTATAAAGGTGTAAAACAAGAAGTTGGTTATAGAATTGATTTATTAATCGAAAATAAAGTAATTATTGAAATAAAATCTATTGAAAAACTTGCTCCAGTTCATTTTGCTCAAACGCTAACCTATTTAAAATTATCGAACCTAAAATTAGGGTTATTAATTAATTTTAATACGGCACTTTTAAAAAATGGTATCCACAGAATAGTAAACAATTTATAAAACTTAGCGACCTTTGCAAAACTTTGCATCTTTGCGTGAAACCCAAAAACATAAAATGAAAAAAACAATCCTTTTAATAGTCGTAATTTATTTAAGTCTTAGTTCTTGTGTAACAAAAAAAATGTACCAAGAACTAGATGATAAATACAATTCACTAAAGAATAGAAATACCGATTTAGTTGGTGAAAATGACGATTTATTTTCGACTACAAAAGATTTAGAAAATACAAATTTAAGACTTTCCAAAAGTTTGGATAGTTTAAAGTCGGTAAAGGCAAATTTATTAGATGATGTGGTTGCTTTGGAATCACGAAAAAATCAATTAGAAAAATCGTTTAACGAATTATCTGAAAGTAGCGCTCAAGAATTAGATGTAAAAGCAGTAGAAATTTTAAAATTATCTCAAGAATTAGAAGACAAAGAAAATAGATTACTTGCAGAAAACATTCGATTAGAAAAATTAAAAACTGCATTAGAATCACGTTCTGAAAGAATTGAGCAATTAGAAAGTTTAATTGCTGCAAAAGAAGAAAAAATGCAAAACTTAAAAAATGCGATATCTAATGCTTTACAAAACTTTGAAGGAAACGGTTTAACGGTTCATAGAAAAAACAGAAAAGTATATGTGTCAATGGAAAATAAATTACTGTTTGCTTCTGGAAGTTGGAATGTTGGCGCAAATGGTACAAATGCAGTTAAAAAATTAGCCAATGTTTTAAAACAAAATAAAGACATCGAAGTTCTTATTGAAGGTCACACAGACAACGTACCTTACAATGGCGGAAACGGAATAAGTGACAATTGGGATTTATCTACAAAAAGAGCAACTGCAATTGTACGTATTTTGGTTAATAGTCAAGTAAATGCTAAACAAATTACTGCCGCTGGTCGTGGAAAACACTTACCTATTTCGTCAAATTCATCGCAACAAGGCAAAGCAAAAAACCGTAGAATTGAAGTGATTTTATCACCAAATTTAGATGTAATTAACGAAATGTTAGAGAATTAATTAGTACTGTTAGGTATCGATTTTAAATATAATTTCTCTACTTCTTCTCTAGCCCAAGGCGTAGTTCTTAAAAATTTTAAACTCGATTTAAATGTTGGGTTTGATTTAAAACAATTAATGTTTATTCTATCCGCAAGTTTGTCAAAACCATATTCATCAATTAAAAATTCTAATATTTCTGCAAGTTTAATGCCGTGTAACGGATTATTTAGTTGGGTGTTTTTAGGTTTTAACATATAGGCAAAGATATGCGTTTATTAAGCGAATAATAAACAATCCATCACGAATTCTATAAAATATTAGAATACATAATAAAAGATATTACTTTTGTTACTCAAAGACTTTCACATAAAAACAGATTTATGTCTATAAACCTACCATCTAAAATAAAAAAACATAAAAAGAAAAGTATAATTTTACTTATCTTATTAGTTTGGTATTATTTTTCTTTACCAAAAATTTTATTTAATGACCCAACAACTACGATTATAGAAAGTAGTAATGGTAGTTTATTAGGTGCTAAAATTGCAACGGATGGACAATGGCGGTTTCCTAAAAATAAAACGATTCCTAAAAAATTTAAAAATTGTATTGTTCAGTTTGAAGATGCTTATTTTTATAAACATGTTGGTTTTAATCCAATTTCAATTGCAAAAGCATTTTCAGAAAACTTAAAATCAAAACATGTAAAACGTGGCGGAAGTACTTTAACACAACAAGTAATACGATTATCTAGAAAAGGAACTAAAAGAACTTATTTCGAAAAAATTAAAGAAATTATTCTCGCCACTCGTTTAGAATTAAGACATTCTAAAAAAGAAATTCTTAATTTATATGCAGAAAATGCGCCTTTTGGCGGAAATGTTGTTGGATTAGAAGCAGCTTCTTGGAGATATTATGGTAGAAAATCAAGTGATTTATCTTGGGCAGAAACAGCAACACTTGCAGTATTACCAAATGCGCCAAGTTTAATTTATCCTGGTAAAAATCAAGTTAGATTACTGAAAAAACGCAATAGATTACTTAAAAAGTTATTTACGGAAAGTATTATTGATAAAACAACTTATCAATTAGCTTTAATAGAAGAATTACCTCAAAAACCATATAGATTACCACAAATAGCACCGCATTTATTACAAAAAATCGCAAAAAGTAATAAAGGCGAATTAGTAAAAACAAGTATTGATATACATTTACAAAAATCGGTAAATAAAATTGTTAAATCACACTATAACGAATTACAACAAAACGAAATTTACAATATTGCAGTATTAGTATTAGATGTAAAAACAAGAAAAGTGTTGAGTTATGTTGGTAATTCTCCAACAGATAACGAACATCAAAAAGATGTAGATATTATTGATAAACCAAGAAGTACAGGTAGTATTTTAAAACCATTTTTATATGCGGCAATGCTAGATCAAGGCGATATTTTGCCAAATACTTTAATTGCGGATGTACCAACACAAATTGCAAATTACAATCCTGTAAATTTCAATCAAGAATACGATGGTGCAGTTGCCGCTAGTCGTGCTTTATCGAAATCTTTAAACGTACCAGCAGTAAGAATGTTACAACAATTTGGTTTAGATCGTTTTTACCATTATTTAAAAAAATTGTCTTTAAAAGATATTAAGTATAATGCAAATCATTATGGTTTATCTTTAATTTTAGGTGGCGCAGAATCTAATCTTTGGGATATTTGTAAGTCTTATGCTTCTTTAAGTGCAACGTTAAATAATTATGATACACTACAAGCAAAATATTATGCTAATGAATTTATAGAACCTACATATTTAGACAATAAAAAATTAAATTTCGGGAAAATAAATACGGAGAAAACATTGTACGATGCGGGTTCGATTTATTTAACATATAAAGCATTAAAAGAAGTAAATCGACCAGAAGGCGAAGAAAATTGGCAGTTTTTTGATGATTCTAAAGAAATCGCATGGAAAACAGGTACTAGTTTCGGTTTTAGAGATGCTTGGGCAGTTGGCACAACCAAAGATTATGTAGTTGGCGTTTGGGTTGGCAATGCTGATGGCGAAGGCAGACCTGGTTTGGTTGGTGTTCAATCTGCTGCGCCAATTTTATTTGACGTATTTAATGAATTACCAAAAAGTGATTGGTTTACGAAACCTTTTGACGAACTAGTTAAAATACCTGTTTGTTCTAAAAGCGGTTATCGAGCAGGTGATTATTGCGAAAAAAAAGACAGTGTTTTTGTACAGCAAACTGGTTTAAAAACAAAATCTTGTCCATATCATTTTTATATTCATTTAGATGAAACGGAAACTAATCAGGTAAATGCTAGTTGTTATCCTTTAAATAAAATGAAGCATAAAAATTGGTTTTCTTTGCCTCCATTAATGGAATATTACTACAAGCAGAAGAATCCGAATTATAAAGTATTACCGAATTTCAAAAAAAATTGTTTGAATGAATCGAAAAAACCAATGGCGTTTATTTACCCAAAAGATAAAGTTAGCGTGTTTCTTCCAAAAGATTTTAATGGTAAAACCAACGAACTAATTTTGAAAATAGCGCATTCAATTATGGATGTTACAATTTATTGGTATTTGGATAAAGAATTTATTGGTACAACCGAAAATTTCCATGAAATTGCTATTCTTCCTAAAAAAGGCAAACATATTATTACTGCAGTGGATACTTTTGGAAACGAAATAAAACGTAGTATAGAAATTAAAGAATAAAACTCATAAGGTAAAGACGTTTTACAAAACGTCTTTACCTTATGAGTTTATAGAAATTCAAGTTTTATTGTCTAATAATAATAGTATTTCCTATTATAATATTATTATTAACTAAATTATTCCATTCTTTTAATTGATCAACCGTAACGTTATACTTTTTAGATATTGAGAATAAAGTATCTTCTTTTATTATAGTGTGTCTTACTTCTGTAAATGTGTTATTAATAACGTTAGTAGTATTAATAACTTTAGTATCCGCAGAGGAACTTTCGTCAATTTTAATTTCTACTCTTCTGTTTAATTGTCTTCCACCACTTGTTCTATTGTTGTATTTAGGTATGGAAAAACCGTAACCAATTGCATTTAAATTAAAAGAATTAATACCTATTCTAACTAAATATGCTTTCACCGAATTAGCTCTATCTTGCGATAATTTTAAATTATAAGCTCTTTTTCCTCCGCTATCGGTATGACCTTCTACCACAAAATTAATATCTGGGTATCGTGTCATAATATCTCCTATTTTATCTAACTCTCTTTTAGCAGAATCTCTTAAAACAGAATCACCAGAAGTAAAATAAATATTTTTCGCTAAATTTAATATAGTAGTTTTTTCAACTTCGGTAATCGTATTTTTAATAATTGGGCAACCTTGATTGTCTATTGGTCCTGCGGCATTTGGGCATAAATCATCTTTATCACTTAGACCATCGCCATCTGTATCTTTTTCAACAGGGCAACCATCTAAGTCTTTTGTGCCAAATTTTAGAGGGCATTTGTCATTAAGATCAATAATACCATCACGATCTGTATCTATTGCAACACCATTACCATATGTGAGAGCACCTTCTGGAGTATTTGGTTCTTTATCGAACTGATCTAAAACGCCATCGCCATCTGTATCGTTTAATTTAATTGGTTCTACAATAGCAACCTCTTCTGTTTTTTCAACAATCTCTACATCTTGCCAAATAATATTATCAGAATCTTTTTTATTTAACTTATATACAAGGCCTAAATTTGTGGTAAAAAAAGTTTCGAAAACTTGTTTTTGACTTACTGCTGCATCTAAATGATCTTCATTGTTAAAGTTTGCAGTTTGTCTTACTTCAATATCAAATTTACTTGATAATCTGTATTTTATACCCAAACCTGCGGTATAATAAATAGACTTTGCATTACCACCTCTTCCGTCAACGCTTTCAAAATCAATAAGTAATTCATCGGTATCTAAATCGAATAATTTAGAGTTGTATGTATGATAACCTAAACCTAAATACGTAGAAAAGTTTAATTTTCTGTTTGCTCTTGCGTATGGGTTTTGTGATAAACCATTCAAATTAATAATAGCATTAATTTCTCCGCCAAAAGCTTCACCTTCGGCAAATAATCTATTAGGGAAACCTGGCGCAAAATCTTGAGTAGAACCTCTTAGTTTTACCATTTGACCTTTTAATTCAAAACCAAAAGCTGGTGTAATCATTTTATCAACATAAAGATAAAAACCTACATTAAATCTATCATCGGTTTGTGAATAAACAGAGGTTAAATCGCCGTGTAAAACGGTATTATTAGCACCAAAACCAATAGACCAAGTATCTAATTGACTGTTTTGTGCGTTAATTTGTAAAAGAAAAATAAATACAACTACTGTTAAAAATAAATTACGTTTCATTAGTGTTTTGTTAGGCAATGTTAAATAATTCAAAGTTACAATAAATTTTTATGATTTTTGATTTTTTTCAAAATATTGTAATAATCTTGTTTATTTTTCACAAAATCCATATCTGAAACATCAATAATTAAGGTGTTTAAACTTTGTTCGGTTTTAATAAAATTAAAATACCCTTTGTGAATTTTATCTAGATAATCCGCTTGAATATTTTTTTCATAATCACGACCTCTTTGTTTAATGTTTTCTAATAATCTATCGGTATTTTGATATAAGTAAATATATAAATCTGGTTTTGTGATTTCTTTATACATAACATCAAACATGCGTCTGTAAAGATTATATTCGTCTTTTTGTAAGGTAATTTGTGAGAAAATTAAAGATTTAAAAATATAATAATCCGACACAATTAAGTTTTTAAACAAATTATATTGTGCTATGTCATCAGACAATTGTTGGTATCTATCTGCTAAAAAACTCATTTCTAACGGAAAAGCAAAACGATCTTTATCTTTATAAAATTTAGGTAAAAACGGATTATCGATAAAACGTTCTAAAACTAAACGTGCGTTATATTCTTCGCCAATCATATTTGCTAACGTAGTTTTTCCTGCGCCAATATTTCCTTCAATGGCAATGTAATTATATTTTTCGTCTAAAGATATAGGCTTTAGTAACTTAACATCTATTTTTTTTACTTCTAAAGTGTCTTTACAAATTTTTAATTCAGTTTCAATAGTGTTTTTTGATATAGGATGTTTTATTTGTGGTGCTATTTCCATTAAAGGTAGCAAAACAAACTTGCGTTCTAACATTTTTGGGTGTGGCACTTGTAAGTTTTTTGAAATAATTATTTCATCATCAATTAATAAAACATCAATATCTATAATTCTGTTTTCATATCTTTCTGAAGCATTTTTAACTCTACCTAAACTTTTTTCGATTTTAGAAATTTGAGACCAAATCTCCTCGAAATCCAAATTTGTATTTAATTCTATACAAATATTATGAAAATCATTGCCTTTAAAACCAGAAGATTTTGAAAGATAAACAGATGATATTTTTACTATTTTACCAATATATATTGCAATAGCATCAAGTGCATTTTGTAGGTTTTCATTCAAGTTACCTTGATTTGTGCCTATCGATAAATATATGGTTTTATTAGTATGCATTCTTTTTTTATCTCCTACTTAATTTTGAAGTATGCAAAGAAACTAAAAACAATTTCAAAAAGTATATATTTGCAAACCATTTTATAAACATATTTTAATTGTTTGTAACATAGTCAAACGTAAAACGTCACATAAAGAAAAAAGAATATAATGAAATTTTTAAGAAATTTATTAGCAGCAATTTTAGGAGTATTTATCGCATTTTTTATCATGTTTTTACTTTTTGTAATGATTGCATCATTTTCAAAAGATAAAGTAGTGGTTAAAAGTAATTCGGTTTTAGAATTAAATTTTGAACAAAAAATAATGGATGATTACAATGTAACCGATCCATTATCAGAAATGTTAGGAGATAAAAGTAAAGTATTATCCTTACATAAAATAATCGCTGCAATCGAAAATGCAAAAACCGATGCTAAAATTAAAGGTATTAGTATAAATACCTTGGGAATTAATGCTGGTATGGCACAAACGCAAGCAATCAGAAATAAATTGTTAGAGTTTAAAGAATCTGGTAAATTTATTACAGCATATGCCGATTATTATAGTCAAAAAAATTATTATTTATGTTCGGTTGCTGATTCTATTTATGTAAACCCTGTTGGTGGTGTTGATTTAAAAGGTTTGGGAGCAGAATTGTTATTCTTTAAAGATTTTGAAGATAAATATGGTATTAAAATGGAAGTAATCCGTCACGGAAAATACAAAAGTGCTGTAGAACCTTTTCTTTCAAACAAAATTAGCGATGCTAATAGAGAACAAACTACAGAGTTATTGCAATCTATTTGGCATGAATTTAAAGACGATATTGCCACAAGTAGAAACAAAAGCATTGCAGAAATAGATCATATTGCAGATGAATTACTAGGTAGAAATGCTAAATTAGCCCTTAAAAACAACTTAATAACTAAAAGTATTTATTTAGATGAATATGATGCTATTTTAAAAAACAACTTAGGTGTTGCATCAGATAAAAAAATAAATACGATTGATTTAAAAGATTATATTAAATCAGGTAAAGGAAGAATAAAATCTACAGCAAAAGATAAAATTGCCGTAATTTATGCACAAGGCGAAATAAAATATGGCGAAGGTGATGAAACTTATATAGGTCAAGAAAAAATTATTAAAGCAATACGAAAAGCATTAAAAAGCGATGCTATTAAAGCAATTGTTTTACGTGTTAATTCTCCTGGCGGAAGTGGTTTAGCATCCGATTTAATTTGGAGAGAATTAGAACTTGCCAAAGACAAAAAACCTTTAGTAGTTTCAATGGGTAATTATGCTGCTTCTGGTGGTTATTATATTGCTTGTAATGCTGCAAAAATATTTGCAGAACCAACAACGGTAACAGGTTCTATTGGCGTGTTTGGTATAATACCTAACTTTAGTAAGTTTGTAGATAGAATTGGTATTAATGCCGAACAAATACAAACTAACAAACAATCTTTAGGTTATAGTGTTTTTGAACCAATGAACGAAGACTTTTATAAAGTTACTTTAGAAGGTGTAGAAGATTTTTACGAACTATTTTTAGACCGTGTTGCTAAAGGTCGTAATATGACAAGAGATCAGGTTAATGAAATTGCACAAGGTAGAGTTTGGACTGGCGTTCAGGCAAAAGAAAAAGGGTTGGTAGATGAATTAGGTAATTTAGACGATGCGGTTGCTTATGCAGCAGAATTAGCAGAAATAACCGATTATAAAGTAAGAAACTACCCACATTACGAAAAAAACTTTGAAGATGCTTTTGGTGGTGGATTTCCATTTTTAAAAATAGATACTAAAACTATAATTGAAAATGAAATTGGCGCAGAAAATTATAGAGTATTACATAATTTTAAACAATTTTCTGAGTTAAAAGGTATACAAGCAAGAATGCCTTTTGTAATGGATATTAAGTAATTACTAACTCTTTGAAGGGTTTAAAACCTTTGAAGAGTTGATAAAAAATATACTTTATTTTAAATATGAAAACATTATTTCCAATATTAATAACACTTATTATAAGTACAAATTGCAAATCTTCTAAATTGGATGCAAAAATTCCGTTTCAAATAAAAAAAGCGACTTATCAATATTGGACTGGTGGACAACCTGGAGTTCATGGTATTAAAATTGAATTGTTAATCGCTAATTTAAATGAAGATATCACATTACAAGATGTCTATTTTAAAAATAATAAAGAAAAGTTGTATTTAAGAACAACAAACCAAGGTAATAGTTTATTTACTGCAAATTTTAACACTTCAATAGATCAAAGTACAATTATGATTTTGCACAATGATCCTAAAAAAGAATATGGTAATGCGTTACCTAATAAAATAAATTTTCCGAAAAACATAGAAGAAAATCAATGTGTTATTAGTTATCTTCAAAATAATAAAGAATTTTTTTATACCGTAAATCTTACTAAGGAAGAAAATGTTTCTTATTAGTAATATTGTTAGTTTGATGTAACCATTTATTCAAAAAAAATTACAGTTGTTAACTCACACCGTGACTTTAAGTCACGGTGTGAGTGTTTTATTTTGGACACCACACTACTAAATATAGATTTTTACTAATCTTGGCACAAAATTTGAATAATCATTAACATAATATTAAATGTTTTGATTATGAAAACACTAAAAACCACTTTAAAACTCACATTAATAATGCTAATTACAGCATTTGCTTTTACCTCTTGTATTGTTGTAGATGATGAACTTTTACATATTGAAGATAATGGCATTTCATTAAACCAATTATTACAAACCAAAGACCTTTGGTATATCGACTATAATGCTACACAAGGTTCTGGCGATACTCGTTTTTTATCCTTAGCATTTACACTTTCGTTTAATAACGGAAACGTATTTGCAAATAACAACTTAGTAGATATTGGGTTAATTGGCAACGGTTTAGGAGATCAAATAGGCTATTACAATACAATAGGAAATACCGTAGAAATAGAACACGATTTAGATGGTTTTATAGATTTGGAAGTAATTCAAGTTTCAAACAATCGTATTAAATTAAGAGATCATTTTGAAAACGTTACTTATACTTTAATAGGTTACAATACAAATACATTTGACTACGATCAAGTTTTTTACGATAACATAGAATATTTTTTACAAGAATTTGTTGCCTGGAAAAAAATAGAAACTCTTGGTGGCGTAGAAAACGAATTTGATAACGAAAAATTTTTAGCTTTTATACCTGAAGATAGAAATTCGTTTCAATCATCACAAGATAATCTTAACACAACAATTGCAGATTTATTATGGGACTTTACAGGTGAATACGAAGTGTTTGATGTACAGGGACAAAATGACATAAAAATTTTAACATTAGATTATGATTTGTATGGCAATGAAGAGTTCGAGTTAAGCGTTAGTGGTAATGATAGAATAGTTAGTTTATATCATTTTAATTCAGATACTGAATATGTATTTAATGGTAGAGAGCAATTAATTTTTAAAAATAAGGGTAACAAAATCGGTAAAAAACGATTTAAGGTAAACCGAAAAGTAAAAACAAAAAGACAACATGTTACTCAAGTTAGTAACAGAAAATAATATAATACTGTTTGCGAAAACAGATTCTGAAACCTCAAAAATTTAGAGACAGAATAAAGATAAGGTTTGGTTAGTTGATTTGATTGGTTTTACCGCCAATCGCAAAAGCAGTTTCTCACTTGAGAAACTGCTTTTTGTTTTCCTGCGAAGGCAGGAATCTTATTACGATTTAGATTCCTGCCTTCGCAGGAAGACAAAAAGACAACATGTTACTCAAGTTAGTAACAGAAAGCGATTAAATTTTCAGAAAAAAAAAGTGAACAGAGTTTAATAAATGTGATAAATGTTAGTATTTTTAACCTATGAAAAAAGTGTTTAAATATCTCTTAGTTTTCTTAATCGGAATTTTAGTTGCCTTACTTTATTTTAAAAATGAAGTGAGTAAAAACGAAAAAGAACAAATACAAATTGTAATTAACGAAGTTAAAAACGTCAGTAAATTGGTAGTAACCGAATCTACAGTTTCCGAAATGTATAATTACGAACAAGCCGATAAATATTTTTTTGAAACAATCTCGTTTAATAAAAAAATAATTGTTTTGGTAAATGCAAAAGTACAAGTGTCTTATGATTTGTCTAAAATGGAAATTGTAACAGACACTATAAATAAAAAAATTATAATAAAATCCATACCAAAAGAAGAAATATTTATTGCTCCAGATATTCAATATTACGATTTTGAACAAAGCACTTTCAATTCCTTTACTAAAGAAGAATTAAATAAAATCAATAAAAAAAGCATTCAAAAAATTAAAGAAACTATTGAAATTTCAAGTTTAAAAAACAATGCAAAAAAACAATTATTAATCGAATTGAAAAAATTGTATAATATCACTACCATTTTAAATTGGGAATTGATAGACGAAACCGAAGATCAATTAATTATAAATCACTTTAAAAATTAAAACTATTTTTTTGTGATTAAAAAGGTTTATTGTCAAATGATTTTAAACCATTAAAATAAGGATAAAACGAAATATTCTAAACTACAATAGTGCCTCGATCTGGTTTTAAAGCGTTTTTGTAAACCGATAATTCGGTTTCATTAATTATAATAAAGGCACTATTTAAATAGATGTTTTGTTCGATTATTGAAATTTCAATAAAAGGTAGTTTTTTTATTGTAGCAAACTCTTTTAGATGAATTATATGATGTTTTGCTGTTTTTAAGGAATCTGGACCTCTAAAATCCCAAAGTAATCTTATTTTTCTTGTCATTTTGTTTTGGTATGTTTTAAAAACTTTTTAGGTAGCAAAAGTAGTTATATCTTTGCAAAAAGAACTACGTTGAATACAAACGAATTTATTTCAAAAAATTTAGATACTTCTAATCTAGAAACAGTAAGTTTTACCTCTAAAGCACCAAGTAATATTGCTTTGGTTAAATATTGGGGTAAAGAAAAAGTGCAAATCCCAAAAAATGCTTCTATAAGTTTTACTTTAAACGCTTGTTTTACGTTAACTACTTTAAAGTTTACAAAGCAGATTAAAAATTCAAATAATTTTGATGTTGCCATCTTTTTTGAAGGTAAAAAAAAGGAAGAATTTAAACCAAAAATCAATACTTTTTTAGAGCGAATTAAAGAATTTTGTCCATATCTTAATCAATATAAAATTGAAGTAAACTCAAGAAATTCTTTTCCACATAGTAGTGGTATTGCATCTTCTGCAAGTGGTTTTGCTGCTATTGCGCATTGTATTATGCAATTAGAAAAGTCATTGAATTCTAATTTAAGTGATGAATTGTTTCTCAAAAAAGCATCTTTTTTAGCACGTTTAGGTTCAGGTTCTGCAAGTAGATCCTTAGAAGGCGAAGTTGTAGTTTGGGGAAAACATGATAAAATTAGCGGTAGTTCTGATTTATTTGGCATTAAATTTCCGTTTAAATTACACGAAAACTTTAAGAATTATCACGACACTATTTTATTAGTTGATAAAGGTGAAAAACAAGTTTCAAGTACGGTTGGTCATAACTTAATGAATAAGCATCCGTTTGCAGAACAGCGTTTTTTACAAGCAAATAAAAATATAGAGAAAATCACAAAAATATTACAAAATGGTGATTTAGAGCAATTTATAAATATAGTTGAAAGTGAAGCACTAACTTTACACGCCATGATGTTAGCGAGTAGTCCGTATTTTATTTTAATGAAACCCAATACCTTAAAAATAATTAATGAAATTTGGCGTTTCAGAAAAGAAACTAATTTACCAATTTGCTTTACTTTAGATGCAGGCGCAAATGTGCATATTTTATTTCCTGAAAAAGATAGAAAAGCAATTAGCGATTTCATAACTAATAAACTAATTCAATATTGCCAAAATAAAGCGTATATTTGTGATAGAATTGGTTTAGGAGCAAATGTAGTTAAACATGTTCTGTAAATCAATAAAATTAAAAAAATCTGCGCATTCTGTGAAATCTGCGTGAACTTTTAAACTATGAAAGGACCATTATTTTACGCTAAAATTCTTCTTTTTGGAGAATACGGAATTATTAAAGATTCTAAAGGTTTAGCAATACCATATAATTCTTATAAAGGCGCATTAAAATTATCTGATAATACTACAGAAAGAGCAAAAAATTCTAATAGTAAATTACAAGAGTTTTATACGTATTTATCTAAAATTAACTCTAAGTTAGTGACTTTCCGTTTAACGGAATTTAAAACTGCAATCGATAACGGATTGTACTTTGATTCTAGTATTCCGCAAGGTTATGGCGTTGGTAGTTCAGGTGCTTTGGTTGCTGCAATTTATGACAAATATGCAGATGATAAAATTACCGTTTTAGAAAATTTAACCAAAGACAAACTACTAAAATTAAAAACTATTTTTTCTGAAATGGAATCGTTTTTTCATGGTAAAAGTTCTGGTTTAGATCCATTAAATTCTTACTTAAGTATTCCTATTTTAATCAATTCTAAAGATAATTTAGAAGCAACAGGGATACCAATGCAAAAAGAAGGAAAAGGAGCAGTTTTTTTATTAGATTCTGAGCAAGTTGGCGAAACCGAACCTATGGTAAACATTTTTATGAATAAAATGAAAAACGAAGGTTTTAGAAAAATGATTAGCGAAGATTTTGCAAAAATAACCGATGATTGTATTGATGATTTTTTACATGGCAACGTAAAATCTTTATTTGGTAACGTAAAACAATTGTCAAAATTAGTTTTTTATAACTTTAAACCAATGATACCAAAACCATTTCATAAACTTTGGCAACATGGTATTGATACAAACGATTACTATTTAAAACTTTGCGGTTCTGGTGGTGGCGGTTATATTTTAGGATTTACGAAAGATTACGATAAAGTAAAAACAGTTCTTAAAAATTACAGTTTAGAATTGGTTTATCGGTTTTAATTTATCCGTTTTACCTTTATGAAAGTCTTTGCCCAATATGTTTCTTTTAATGAAGAAATAACAACTCCTTTAGAAGATGAAGAATGGATGAATTCTACAATATTATTACTTGTACTAGTAACTAAACCAACATGACTTATTACATTTTTTTTACTGGTTTTAAAAAATAACAAATCGCCTACTTTTACTTTAGACAAAGGTATAAATATCCCTTTTTTTGATTGTTCTAAAGAGGTTCTAGGTAAATCTACTGCTGCTAATTTATAAGATGTGTATATTAAACCCGAGCAATCCATACCTTTGTTTGTTATACCACCATATTTATATTTGGTGCCTTTAAAACTTAAAGCATTATTAATAATTTCATTGGTTTTAGAAATTATAAAAACAGATTTATTTCCTTTTGTTTTTTGAAGTTTCACCTTTTTTGAAACAACTGTTCTTTCAGTTTGTTTTAATGAATTAATTTTCTTTTTAACAACGGTTCTAGAATTAATTTTTGGTTTGTAATTAACGGTTCTTGACTTTGATTTACAAGAAATCAAGACTAAAATAAAAACTATAATTAATAATATATTTTTTACCATTCAGAATAAGGGGTTTTACTTAAAACAGAATTATAATATTTAACATCACCAGTAACTTCTTTACCTAACCAAGATGGTTTTGTGAAATTTTCATTTTCTTTATTTAATTCAACTTCAGCAACAATCAACCCTTTATTTTTACCTTTAAAAACATCAATTTCAAAAGTATGGTTATCTGATTTCACTAAATAGCGTGTTTTTTTAATTGTTCCTTTTTCACATAAATTAAGTAATTGTTTCGCTTCGATTGTGGTAATTTCTTTTTCCCATTCAAAACGGGTTGTCCCTTTTTTATTCGATTTACCTTTAATAGTTATGAATGCACTGTTGTCGGTAATTCTAATTCTTACAGTTCTTTTTTTATGAGAACTTAAAAAACCTTGTGTAATTTCATATTGCTTATGACTTTCTTTAATAAAATCATGATTTAACACTAAAAACTTACGTTCTATTTCGGTATTCATCTAATAATAGTATTTTTGCTAAAATACTTTATTTAGTACGAATATGCTTTTTAGTAGTGCCATTTTTTTATTTGTATTTCTACCTTTAGTTTTATTGGGTTATTATATAATACCTAAAAATCTAAAAAACCTATTTTTATTACTGGTAAGTTTAACTTTTTATTCTTTTGGTGAAAAAGAATTAGTACTAATAATTTTAGCATCTACTATTGTCGATTTTTCAGCTGGAATAATTATTGAAAAAGGCTATAAAAAACTCGGACTTGCAATATCTATATTCGTTAATTTATCATTTTTATTGTATTTTAAGTATGCAACTTTTGTATTTGAAAACTATCATAATTTATTACAAAATTTAGGTTTAGAAACTGAAAGTTTAATTAATTTACCAACAATCGTCTTGCCATTAGGTATCAGTTTTTACACATTTCAAACCATGTCATATACAATTGATGTTTATCGTGGTAATGTGAAAGCAAATCGAAATTTAATAAATTTTGCAACGTATGTAACCTTATTTCCGCAATTAATTGCAGGACCAATTGTACGTTATAAAGACATACAAAAACAATTAGTTAATCGTAAACCTAATGTTAAACAGTTTAGCGAAGGTGTAGAAAGATTCATTATTGGTTTAGCAAAAAAAATGATTATTGCAAATAATCTTGCTTTAATTGCAGATGCTGTTTTTGATACACCAACAGAATTCATTTCTTCGCCAGTTGCTTGGCTTGGTATTATAGCGTATGCGTTTCAGATTTATTATGATTTTTCGGGTTATTCAGACATGGCAATCGGACTTGGTAAAATGTTTGGTTTTGAATTTTTAGAAAACTTTAATTATCCGTATATATCAAAATCGATTCGTGAGTTTTGGCGACGTTGGCATATTTCTTTATCCACTTGGTTTCGAGATTATTTATATATTTCTTTAGGAGGAAATCGTAAAGGAAATAAACGAACTTATATTAATTTAATCATCGTATTTTTTATCACAGGTTTGTGGCATGGAGCAAGTTGGAATTTTATAATTTGGGGTTTATTACACGGTTTATTTTTAATTGTAGAACGTTTAGGTTTTGATAAAGTTTTATTAAAATTAGGGAAGCCAATTTCGCATATATATACCTTATTAATTGTTTTAATAACTTGGGTGTTTTTTAAATCGGAAACTTTGCCAGATGCAATTAATTATATTATAAAAATGTTTAATTTCACCATTATTAAAGAGGTAAGTTTTATAAATTATTATATAACCAAAGAAGTACTATTCGCTTTTAGTTTGGCTATTTTGTTTTCGTTACCTATTTATCAAAAAATAGCATTGAAGTCTTATTTTAATTATTTAAAACCTATTTTATTAATTGTAATTTTTATCATTTCTGTAATGTATATTGCAGTAGATTCTTATAATCCGTTTATTTATTTTAGATTTTAATGAAAAACAACAAATTACATATAATTTTAATTATTTCGTTTTTAGTAATGTTGCTTATTCCTACTTTAGTTCAAATTACAAAGTTTGAAGATAGAATTATAGATAATGAAAATAGAACAAAAAAGGAATTTCCGAAATTAAACATTAAAAAACCACAACACTTTTTAAGTGAATTTAAATCTTATTATAAAGATAATTTCGGATTACGAAATACGCTTTCTAATACATATTTAATTTTTAAAAATGATGTTTTAAATGAAAACCCATTACCAAACAAAGTAGTAAAAGGCAAAAATGATTTCTTATTTTTAGGAAATAGTTTTAGTAATGTAGTTAATGAGAGTTTAGGATTTTCCTTATTTACACAAACAGAATTGAATCAAATAAAATCGAATATTATAGCAAGACAGAAATGGTTAAACCAGCAAAATATTAAATTTTATATTGCCGTTGCTCCTAATAAACATGTAATTTATAAAGAAAATCTACCTTTTCAGTTTCCAGAAATTAAAACTAGAAAACAACAACTTTTAAAGTATCTAAAATCTGAAATAAATTTTGATATTATTGATTTAGGAAAACAATTTAAAGACAAGAAGAAACAAAATAGATTATATCGAAAATATGACTCACATTGGAATGAATTAGGTGCTTTTTATGCTACACAAACTCTTTTTAAAACTATTCAAAAAGATTTTGATATTATTAATATTAAGTTATCAGATTATAAAATAGATTCGATTAAAAGTATAGGCGGCGTTTCAAAAATGTTGAATTATAAAACCAAAGAAACGAGAATTACTTTAACACCAAATTTCGCTTCTAATGTTATTGATTTAGATTTACCAAAATATTACCCACAAGTTTCTGTTTACGAATCAAGGCATAAAAATAAATCAAAAAAATATAAAGTTTTACTTTTTAGAGATTCCTTTGCAGGAGCATTAAAACCGTTTATTAATCAAACATTTGGCGAAAGCACATTTATTTGGTCACATAAATTTGATAAAACCTTAATTTTAAAAGAAAAACCTGATTTAGTAATTATGGAATATGTAGAACGATATTTAGAAAAATTATAAAAATAAAAATACTAATATTGCGTTTAGTTATACAGAATATAATTTACATGAAAAAAATAATTTTTCTTTTAGTGCTTTTAACACCAATTTTAAATCATGCACAACAAGATTTTAGTGATGATTGGGAAGATTTTTTCTCCTATAATAATGTTAAAGATTTTGTAAAATCGGGCGATAAAATATACGCCATTGTAGATAATGCAGTTTTCGTGTATGATTTAAATACACAAACAAATCAAAAAATATCCTCTATAAATGGTCTTTCGGGCGAAACAACTTCAGCATTATTTTTTGATGCAGATTTTAATAGAATTGTAATTGGTTATGAAACAGGTTTGGTAGAAATTATTAATGAAGATGGTTCCATAACATTCGCCAATGACATTGAAAGACTCTCTATTACAGGTTCTAAAAAAATAAATCATATTTCAAAAAATGGTACTAAATTATATTTCTCTACACCATTCGCAATAATTCAATACGATATCGAAAATTTAGAATTTGGCGATACTTATAGAATCGGAATTGCTTCTTCAGATGTTAATATAAATCAAACAGAAATATTTGAAGACACGATATTTGCCGTTACTGAAAATGGCATTTATTATGCAGATATAAACGATCCGTTTTTAATAGATTTTAATAATTGGACGCAACCGCAAGGAGTTTTTACAGGTAATTTCACTGCTATTAAAAAGTTTAATGAAAACCTTTACGTTTCTAAAAATAATAGTTTAATAAAAGTAACTTTACCAAACTCATTAGAAACAGTAAAAAATGTTACAAATACAATTTTAAATTTAACAGCGCCAACAAATTTTTTAACTATCACTACAATTGCTAAAGCGTTTATTTTAGATGAAAATTTAACCGAAATAGAAACTGCTAATACCACAATAGATTTCGATTTTGAATTACATAATTCTTTTACAGTTGATAATAATATTTATTTAGCAACATTTAATTACGGAATATTATCTCGACCATTACAATCATTAAATTATGAAGAAATACATCCTGATGGACCTTCAGGTAATGACGTTTTTTCTATAGAAGTCAGTAACGATAATCTTTGGGTAGTTTATGGTGGCTATACTACTTCGTATAATTTTCTTGCTAGAGCAAAAGGGTTTAGCCATTTTAATGGCGAAAATTGGATCAATATTCCTTTTTCCGAAGTGGAATATTTAGATGTAGTAGATATAGCAATAGATCCAAATCATGAGAGCCGAGTTTTTCTCAGTTCTAATAGAAACGGATTAATAGAAGTTGTTAATGATGAGGTTATTAACAAGTTTGATATTTTTAATAGTGGTTTAGAAGTTTGGAGTGCTGGCGGAGCAGGTAGCTTTCTACCAAACGGAACGCTAGTTTCAGGTTCTGTTTTTGATGATCAAGGTAATTTATGGGTTGCAAATGCTTGGACTAATAATAAAATAAAAAGATACGATTCTAATAATAATTGGACAAGTTTTAATATTGAAGATGTTATTAGAGGTACAAAAAATGGTTTAGGAGAAATAAGTATAGATAATTTAGGTAATAAATGGTTGGCAACTCGTGATTTTGGTGCGATTATTTTTAACGAAAATGGAGAACTTAGTCAAAGTTTAGTTGCTCAAACAGGCCTAGGTGATTTACCAAGCAATGTAGTAAAAGCAATTATTGCAGACCGTAATAATAGAATATGGATTGGCACCGAAAAAGGTTTGGTTGTTTTCTCTGGCGTAGGAGGAATTTTTGAAGCCGAAACATATCAAGCAAACCCAATATTATTACAACTCGAAGGCGGAACAGGCGAAGAACAAGCACAACCTTTATTAGGTATTCAACAAATAAATACGATTGCAATAGATGGTGCTGATAATAAATGGTTTGGCACAAGTGCAGGAGCAATTGGTACAAACCCAAGTGGTAGAGAAGAATTATTTAACTTTACTAAAGACAACTCACCTTTACCATCAAATGAAATTTTAAAAATAAGAGTAGATAACACTACTGGTAAGGTCTATTTTGCAACAATAAATGGCATTGTTGCTTTTGATAATAATGTAGCGCCTTTTGGCGATACTTTAGGTGAAACTTATGCGTATCCTAATCCGTCAACAAGCAGTAATGAATTTGTAACTATTGATGGTCGTCATGGCACACATTTACCAAGAGGCACTAATGTCAAAATAGTAGATAGTGCAGGTTATTTAGTACACGAAACTAATGTAGAAGAAGGATCCGAAATAAAAGGCGGAAAAGTAATTTGGGATAAAACAAATCTTTCTGGCAGAAAAGTTTCTTCTGGTATATACATTGTATTACTAACATCGCCTGATCAAAGTGAAACTTCAATTACAAAAATTGCTATAATTAGATAATGTTAGTTTCTACAAAAGCAATTGTTTTAAATACTATAAAATTTCAAGATTCTAGTTTAATAGTAAAATGTTATACAGAAGAAGGTATTAAAACTTATTTATTAAAAGGTGTTCTATCTAAAAACACAAAATCAAAAAAACTAAAAGTTGCTTTTTTTCAGGTTTTTACGTTATTAGATATTGTTGCAAATCACAATAATAAAGGAAAACTTAATTATATTAAAGAAGCACGAGTTTATTATCCGTTTCATTCTCTTAATACTAATATTTATAAAAGTTCTATTGTTATTTTTTTAGCCGAAATATTAACAAGTGTTTTAAAAGAAGAAGAAGAAAACTTACCTTTATTTAATTATTTAGAAACTTCATTTATTTATTTAGAAACACATAGTGAAACTAAAAATTTTCATTTACTTTTTTTAATAAAATTGACTAAATATCTAGGATTTTTTCCTGAAAAAAATCATGAAAACACAGCGTTTTTCAATTTAAGAAAAGGTGTTTTTTCTAAAAACAAACCTTTAGATAAATATATTGATAATGAAAATTTAATACTCTTAAAATCCATAATTGGTATAAATTTTGATGCTATTTCAAAATTAAATATTAGTGCAAGTTTAAGGCAATCATTTTTACTATTTATTATTGATTATTTTGCTTTACATTTGCCCGAATTTAGAAAACCAAAATCATTAGCAATATTGCAAACTGTTTTTAAATAAAATCAATTCCTTTTGAAAAAAATATTTTTACTTTTTATACTAATATCTAATACTGTATTTGCACAAAATATAACTGTATTAGATAAGAAAACGAAAGAACCAATTGCAAATGTTGATGTGTATAATGACAACGAAATAAAACATAATGTATCAGATATTAATGGTGTAATTAATATTTCACAATTCAAGATAAATGAAAAAATTCACTTTAAACACATATCTTATAAATCACGTGCTATTTTAAAGAATGATATAGTAAGTAATAAAAACACCATTATTTATTTAGATCAAAACTCAAATAGTTTAGAAGAAGTGTTTTTGTCCGCCAGTAAAACAGAAGTAAAACGAAGTCGTATTGCCCAAGAATTAGCATCAATATCTATAGAGGAAATTCAGAAAATAGCACCACAAACAACAGCAGATTTATTGGCCGAAATACCTGGTATAAAAGTACAAAAATCACAATTTGGTGGCGGAAGTCCTGTTTTAAGAGGTATGGAGGCAAACAGAATTTTGTTAGTTGTAGATGGCGTTAGAATGAATAATGCAATTTATAGAAGAGGTCATTTACAAAACTCTATTTCTGTTTCGCCAAACATGTTAGAACGAACCGAAGTAGTTTTTGGACCATCATCTGTTATTTACGGTTCTGATGCTTTAGGAGGAGTAATTCATTACATTACAAAAAAACCAAAAACAAATGACACTTTTAACGCCAAACCTTCTTTTTTAACCAGATATAGTTCGGTAAATGATGAATATACTTTTCAAGGTGGCGTAGAATTACAATTTAAGAAATTTGCAACCTTTACCAGTTTTTCTCGAAGTGAATTTGGAGATTTAAAAATGGGTAAAAAACGTTCTCACGGATTTGATAATTGGGGTTTACAACCTTTTTATTCAAATAATACAGAAACTTTTTATAATGAAGAACCTGTAGTAAATTCAAATCCTGAAAAACAAAGAAATATTGGTTTTGATCAATTCGATTTTTTACAAAAACTATTTATTCCATTAAATGAAAAAACGGATTTAAGCATTAATTTTCAATATAGCGAGTCCTCAGATATTCCAAGGTTTGATAGACTAAACGAATTGAGTAGCGGAACTTTAAAATTTGCAGAATGGCGATATGGGCCACAAAAAAGAATGTTAATTTCTTCGCAGTTAAAAATAAACCCTAATAAAAAATGGTTAAGAGATGGTACTATAACCTTAGCATATCAAGATGTACATGAATCTAGAATTCAACGTAGATTTGGTAGTTTAGAACGTTCTTACAGAAATGAAAACGTAGATGTGTTTAGTTTTAATGCAGATTTTGAAGTGCCACTAACCGCAGATAATGATAGGATTTTGTCTTACGGAACAGAGTTTACTTATAATGATGTAAAATCCGTCTCCGAAGGAAAAACCTTATTAGTTAATGGAAATAATATTACAGGTTTTGGAGAAGATTTTGCGGTTCAAACAAGATATGCTGATGGCGGAAGTTCTTACTCAAGTACCGCAGTTTACGTAAATTACAGGCAAGACTTAAGTAAAAAAGAAACCTTAAATACAGGTGTTCGATTAACAAATACAAATCTTTCTGCTAAATGGAACGATGAAACATTTATTGTATTACCAGACAATGATATTAATTTAAATAATACTGCTGTTACTGCAACTATTGGTTATGTTTTTAAACCTACTAAACAATGGCAATTAAATAGTGTGATTTCTTCAGGTTTTAGATCACCAAATATAGATGATGTTGGTAAAGTAAGAGAGAAAAGAGGTAGAGTAACTGTACCAAATATAAATTTAAAACCTGAATTTGCATATAACGCAGAAATAGGTATTCTAAAATATTTTAATAAAAAAAAATACCATGTAGGTTTTTCAACGTATTACACATTATTAGATCAATATATAATTAGAGAATTTTTTGAATTAAATGGTAGTTCTACCATTTTATTCGATGGTGAACAAGGCGATATAATTTCAAACGTAAATAGAGGAAATGCCTATATTGTTGGTGGTACTTTTACGTTTAAAGGAAATTTCACAAAACAAATATATAGTAGCGCACAATTAACCTATACAAAAGGGGAAACATATGATACTGGCGATCCACTATCATCTATTCCACCATTATTTGGTGCCATACAATTTGGTTATGAAAAAGATAAATTTGATTTTAGTTTAAATTTCAAATTTAACGCAAAAAAGAAATTAAGCGATTACAATTTAATCGAAGGAATTGATAATGAAGAACAAACACCCGATTTTAACGAAGATGATGAAACAGGTACAGGAAGTCCAGCATGGAGTACTTTAAGTTTTGACTTTAAATACGAATTTCACAAAAATATTAATTTCCTAATAGGTATAGATAATATTTTCGATCAACATTATAAAGAATTTGCATCTGGAATTTCCGCTCCTGGTAGAAATTTTTCGTTTAGTTTGATTGGACAATTTTAGTATAAGTTTTTTCATTAAATTACTACGTAATCTATTCGCACATAATTGAAGAAATGAAACACAGATTTCACAGATTTTTTTTACTTCGTGAATTTTAATTTATGAAAATTTAACCTACTAATAATCAGTGTAATTTATGTTTAGAAATTATTCTTGACCTAAATAGTGATTTGGCTCTATGTTGTTTATAATGGGTATTATTTTAAATTCCAAAAATCAAGTTCCAAATCCTAAATAAAAAACAAAAATCAATTTTTAAAAAATCAAACATTAAATTTGTTTATTATTACAGTTTTTGATATAATGTAAGGTTTTGTTTGTGTTTTGATATTTAAATGTTGGGATTTATTTGGAATTTGGAACTTGATTTTTGGAATTTTTTTACATTTCACTAATATTAAAAATATAATGCTACCCACTATAAACAACATAGAACCAGTAATTTTTACTACTATATTGTTAAAGAAATAAAATTAGGGTATATTTAATTATAATTGTTTTATTTTTGGCATATAAATACACCTAAAAAAACTAAAGATGCGTTTAAAATTTTATTTACCACTACTTTTTTTAACTACCTTATTATACGGTCAGACCGACACAAAAGAATTAAACAAACCGTTTTTTAAAAGTACTTCTCAAGAAGTCAAAATAGTTCCGCCACTTGCAGGCAGAACATTAATACCTTCCGATAATACTCCTAAAACACACAAACAAGATTTTGAATGGCGAGATTACCCAACAAATTTTAATTCATTACCAAAAGGTAAAGACCCATTATTAAAAAACAATAAGTCGTATAGAATCCCCGGAACTCCACCAATCGAAAATTTTGTTGGTGCTTCAGGCGGAGTTCATAGTGGTGCAATTCCGCCAGATCCAACAGGAGCAGTTGGTCCAAATCATTATATACATTCATATAATTCTGGTTTTGCTATTTTTGATAAAACAGGTAATATATTAGTACCACATAATTCACTTGCTAATATTTTTCCTGGCGAAACTTCTGGCGATCCAATTATTTTATATGATAGATATGCAGACCGATTTGTTATTACACAATTTGATACAAGTCCAAATGCAGTCTTAATTGCGGTATCGTTAACTTCAGATCCTGTAAACGATGGTTGGGCAACTTATCGTTACAATTTAGATACATTTCCTGATTATCCGAAATATGCCATTTGGCATGATGGTTATTATATGACCGCAAATAAAAGACAAGGAAATCCGGTTTATGTAATGAATAGAGATGCTATGATTGCAGGTTTAACAACAGCAGATATTGTAGGTTTTAATTTACCACAAGTTTTTCAAAATCCTACTACTATTTATTCCGCTTTACCAATGAATTCAATTGGGCCAAATTTACCAAGTTCAGATACACCAGGTTATATAACATATCTTCAAGACGATATTTGGGGTTCAGGTCCAGACCATTTAAAAGTTTGGGAAGTTAATGTAGATTGGAATGATATTAATAATTCAACTATTTCGGCACCATTTCAAATAAATACCACACCTTTTGATTCTTTTATTGCAAATTTTGGTGTTGGAGAAGTACCTCAACCTGGTACAGGATCGCGATTAGATGGTCATTCAGGAATAGTATCTTATATGTGTAACTATTGGGCTTTTGATGATCACAACTCAATTACTTTAAATTTTAATGTAGATGTAAGTGGAAGTAATTCAAGAATCGGTATTCGTTGGTATGAATTAAGAGACAATGATGGTATTTGGAGTATAGAGCAAGAAGGAACCTTTTCGCCAAACGATGATTTATATCGCTATATGGGTTCTATGTCTATGGATGTTTTTGGTAATATAGGTTTAGGTTATTCTAGAGGAAATGCCTCAAACTTCACTTCATTATATTATACAGGTAGATTTGCAAATGACCCAATAGGAGAAATGACAATAGATGAAGAATTAATATTTGAAGGTACTGGTTCACAAGCAAATAGAAGGTATGGAGATTATTCACAATTAACACTTGATCCAATAAATAACAAAACTTTTTGGTTTACAAGTCAATATTTTATTCCGAGTGGAAATTGGAGAACCAGAATAGCTTCTTTTCAAATTGCTCCGACTACAACTGTAGATACAGGTGTAGTAGGTATTATTTCCCCTATAAATCAAACATTAACTAATTCAGAAACGGTTACTGTTACCTTATTTAATTTTGGAGAAGATCCACAATCTAATATCCCTGTAAGTTTTGCAGTTAATGGAACCGTTATAGCAAATGAATTTTTCTCAGGTACTATTCAACCTTCTACTTCTGCAACATATACATTTACTCAAACAGCAGATCTAAGTAATTTAGGAGAAACGTACATATTACTTTCTTCAACAAATTTATCGGGAGATGAGGACGCTTTTAATGATTCATTTACCAAAGAAGTAATACATTTAAACCCGAATGATTTAGGAATTACTGCAATAATAGCACCAACATCAAATGCAGGTTTAAACAATGAGACAATTACCGTAGAAATCACAAATTTTGGAGGCGAAGCAAGGTCTAATTTTGATGTTTCTTATACTATAGATAATAATTCTCCAGTTATAGAAAACGTTTCTCAAACTCTTGGAATAAATAGTACAATAACTTATTCATTTAGTACATTAGGAAATTTTTCAGCACAAGGAAGCTACGATTTAAGTAGTAGAACATTACTAAATGGAGATATTGATGCTTCTAATGATGAAACAAGTACTGTTATTAGAAATATAGATTGCATACCATCGGCATTACCACAAGGTACAGAACAAGGTTGTAATTTGGACGGCATTAAAAGGTTTAGATTAGGTACTATAGATGCAGATGATGGTAGTAACGGTTGTAATACAGAAGGCGGAAGTGGTGTTTTAGGTTATGCAGATAGAACAGATTTAGCAACCGATCTTGATAGAAGTTTACCTGTTACTTTTGTAAGAGTACAACAAAACTGGGATGGTGGAAATAATGGTCCAGAACAACTTTCTATGTGGATAGATTTTAATGATAATGGTTTGTTTGAACCGACAGAACAAATGCTTTCTGCGGAAACATTTTCTATAGATAATGTGCTAGTTACTTTTGCATTTAACATCCCTAATGATGCAAATTTAGGTAGTCATATTTTAAGAGCAAGATGTATAGATACTTCAAGTACACCTGGCGACCCAAACGATCCTTGTGCGGATTACCATTTTGGTGAAACACAAGATTATACCGTTAATATTGTAGATAGTACTTTAAGTCTTAATGATCTATTTTTGAATAATACCGAAATGACTATCGCAACTTTAGAAAATAATAGATTTGATGTTTCATTACCAACTACACAATTTACGGATGAATTGGTAATAACATTACATAATGCAATCGGTCAAAAATTAGTTAGAAATAGAGTAAATAACATTAATGGTTCTTATGACTATACTTTAGAATTAGACGGCTTAGCTTCTGGAGTTTATCTAGTGAGATTAGGAACATCTAAATTCGGAAAAGTAAAACGTATTATTGTAAAGTAATTTAATAAATTAAAATTTAAACAAAAAAAGTCTTCTGAATAATATCAGAAGACTTTTTATATTAATAAACTTTTATTTTCTATTTAAAAGCAGGAATACCAGTAATATCCATACCAGTAATTAGCAAATGTATATCATGCGTTCCTTCGTAAGTAATTACAGATTCTAAATTCATCATGTGTCTCATAATAGAATATTCACCAGTAATCCCCATAGCACCTAAAACCTGTCTTGCTTCTCTCGCAATTTTTAAAGCCATATCTACATTATTACGTTTAGCCATAGATATTTGAGCTGTAGTTGCCTTGCCAGCATCACGTAAAGAACCTAAACGCCAAGTTAATAATTGTGCTTTAGTGATTTCAGTAATCATTTCTGCTAATTTTTTTTGTTGCAATTGATAAGATGCAATTGGTTTTTTAAACTGAATTCTTTCCGTAGCATAACGTAAAGCAGTATCATAACAATCCATTGCAGCACCAATTGCGCCCCAAGCAATACCA
>CAYQTF010000003.1:17121-41764 GCA_964420345.1 uncultured Flavobacteriaceae bacterium | reverse complement strand
AAAATTGCTATAATTATGCGTTGGAATATTAAAAAAGAACCTAAAACCGAAAAGATAAATCATTTAGTAAAAACGCTAAATATTGATATTTTATTAGCAAAATTATTAGTTTTACGTGGCATAGAAACCTACGATCAAGCAAAAACATTTTTTCGACCTAATTTAAACGATTTGCACGATCCGTTTTTAATGAAAGATATGGATCTTGCTGTAAAAAGGATAGAACAAGCCATAAAAAACAATGAAAATATTATGGTTTTTGGCGATTATGATGTTGACGGAACTACAGCAGTTTCGTTAGTTTACTCTTACCTTAATGAAATATACGGCAATCTAACCACTTATATTCCTGATAGGTATAACGAAGGTTATGGTGTTTCTTACCTCGGAATTGATTTTGCAAACGACAACGATATTAGTTTAATTATCGCCTTAGATTGCGGTATAAAAGCAGTAGAAAAAATTGCTTATGCTAATGAAAAAAATATAGATTTTATTATCTGCGATCATCATAGACCTGGTAAAAATATCCCTAAAGCGATTGCCATATTAAACCCAAAACAAGAAGATTGTAAATATCCGTATGATGAACTTTGCGGTTGTGGTATTGGTTTTAAACTTATACAAGCAATTCATCAAAAAAAACAGCAAGATTTTAACGAAATTATACCTTATTTAGATTTGGTTGCTACTGCAATTGCTGCAGATATTGTACCAATGACAGGTGAAAATCGCATAATGGCAAGTTTTGGTTTACAAGTTATTAATCAACAACCAAGAATAGGTATTAAAGCATTAATTCATCTAATTAAAAAACCAGAATTAACCATTACCGATGTTGTTTTTACCATTGCACCAAGAATAAACGCTGCAGGAAGAATGAAATCGGGTATTCATGCCGTACAATTATTAACAGAAACCGATTTTGAAAAGGCAAAAAAAATTGCTTTAGAAATTGAATCGTTTAATAAAAATAGAAAAGAATTCGATAAAAGAATCACCAAAGAAGCATTACAGCAAATTGTAGATAATACCGAAGAAGAAAAATTTACAAGTGTTGTTTTTCAAGAAGATTGGCATAAAGGTGTTATTGGTATTGTCGCTTCACGATTAATAGAAAAATATTTTAGACCTACGTTGGTTTTTACCAAAAGTGGCGATTTTTATGCCGCTTCGGCAAGATCGGTTAGAGGTTTTGACGTATATAAAGCATTAGAATCTTGTAGTGAATTTATAGAGCAATTTGGTGGTCATAAATATGCTGCTGGTTTAACATTGAAACCTGAGAATTATCAAAAGTTTAAAGATAAATTTGAAGAGGTTGTGAAAAATACAATTCCACCAGATTTATTAATTCCAGAAATACGTATTGATGCACAAGTATTTTTATCGGATTTAACACCAAAATTTAACCGAATATTAAAACAATTTGCACCTTTTGGTCCTCAAAATATGAAACCTGTTTTTATAACCTCTGGACTTAGAGATAATGGTTTTGGAAAAAAAGTAGGAGAAGATAAAACACATATAAAATTAAATCTTATTTCTGGTTCAGACAATAAAACGTATAATGCTATCGGTTTTAATTTAGGCGAAAAATTTTCGGTTACAAACCAAAGTAAAGACTTTGAAATTGCTTATACTTTAGAAGAGAATCATTGGAATGGCATTACTTCTTTACAACTTAATTTGAAGGATTTGAGGAATTAGGCACTTAATTTAATAAATTAATATATATTCGCCAAAATTTATAAATCTTTTAAAATCCAATACTTATGAAAAAATTAATTTTGATTACCTTATTTACTGTAATTGCATTTACAAGTTGTAAAAGTGATGATGATGACAGCGTTGATTGTAATGCATTAACTCAAGATGTTTTAGATAAAGCTTCTGCTTATAGTGAAAATCAAAATGAAGTAAATTGTAATGCTTATGAAGTATCACTTCAAGCTTTAGTTGATACAGGTTGTCAAACTGATGAACAAGATGATATTATGGAACAAATTATTGCTGGTTTAAATTGCGAATAAATCTATTATAGCAAATGTAAAAAAAAGACTGTTTTAATAACAGTCTTTTTTTATGCAAAAAAATTAATGTATTTTGCAATACTTAGAATTACTGTTGTCCGATAAAAATTATAGACAAACACTAAAAACTCAATAAAACAAAGAAGTAAGGAGATATTTGTAAAACGGCACCTTACTTTTTAAAAAATCAATTAAAGAATTACTGCCAAACTTACTTTGTTTTTTAAATAAAAGATTATCAAATAGTTACAATTTAGTCTTTTGTCTAATATCTAATAGCGAAGCGGTCTAATGTCTTTATCGGACAATACTAACTTAGAATATAGAAAAATGTTAAGATATTTAATTTTAATAGTAATTATAACTTTTGTAAGCTGTAAAAGTCAAACAAAAAAAGAAATGGAAAATCATAAATATACCAATGCTTTAATTAAGGAAACAAGTCCGTATTTATTACAACACGCTCACAACCCTGTAAATTGGTACGCTTGGAATGAAGAAACATTAGCCTTAGCAAAAAAAGAAGATAAACTAATTTTGATTTCAATTGGTTATGCTGCTTGTCATTGGTGTCATGTTATGGAACATGAATCTTTTGAAGATGAAGAAGTAGCACAAATAATGAATGATAATTTTATTTGTATTAAAATTGATAGAGAAGAACGACCAGATATCGATCAAATTTATATGAGTGCTGTGCAACTTATGACAGGTAGTGGCGGTTGGCCTTTAAATTGTATAGCTTTACCAGATGGCAGACCAGTTTGGGGTGGCACTTATTTTCCTAAAAATAATTGGATAAACGCTCTCAAGCAAATTGCAGAAATAAAAGAAAATAATCCAGAAAAATTAGAACAACAAGCAACAAAATTAACCGAAGGTGTTGCTAATTCAGGTTTGGTATATTTTAATACTGAAAAACCTGTTTTCACTAAAGAAGATTTAAAACAAGTAGTAGTAAATTGGGAAGAATATATGGATTTAAAAATGGGTGGAAGAACAGGTTCACCAAAATTTCCGATACCAAATAATTATCAATTTTTATTACGTTATGCTACGCAGGCTAAAGATCAAAAAACCTTAGATTATGTAAATTTATCTTTAACTAAAATGGCATTTGGCGGTATTAACGATCAAATTGGTGGTGGTTTTGCTAGATATTCGGTAGATTCTCGTTGGCACATTCCGCATTTTGAAAAAATGCTTTATGATAACGGCCAAATGGTTAGTTTATATGCCAATGCTTATACGGCCACAAAAAACGAATTATATAAAGAAACCGTTTACGAAACTACAGAATTTATAGAGCGCGAATTAATGAATGACGTTGGTGCTTTTTATTCGTCCTTAGATGCCGATAGCGATAATGCAGAAGGCGAATTAGAAGAAGGTGCTTTTTATGTTTGGAAAAAAGAAGAATTACAAAAAATATTAGGTAATGATTTCGATTTATTTGCCGCATATTATAATATTAACGCAAACGGTTTATGGGAACATGGCAATTATAATTTAATACGAACACGTTCTAAAGAAGAATTTTCTAACGAGCAAAATATTTCCGTTACAACGTTAAATAAAAAAGATGAAAATTGGAAAAAAATTCTTTTAAAGGAAAGAGCAAAACGAGTTAGACCAAGATTAGATGATAAAGTGTTAACTTCTTGGAATGCCTTAATGTTAAAAGGTTATATTGATGCTTATAAAGCTTTTAATGACCAACATTTTTTAGATATTGCTCTTAAAAATGCTAATTTTTTATCTAAAATACAATTGCAAAGTAACGGGAGTTTACACCGAAATTATAAAAACGGGAAAAGTAATATTCCTGCATATTTAGAAGATTATGCTACCGTAGTTGATGCTTTTATTTCACTTTACGAAGTAACATTAGACGAAAAATGGCTTAAAATTGCTAAACAATTAACCGATTATAGTTTTGATCACTTTTTTGACGATAAATCTCGTATGTTTTTCTTTACTTCGAATTTAGAAAAAGGGTTAATTGCAAGAAAAATGGATACCGATGATAATGTGATTCCGTCATCAAACTCAATCACGGCATTAAACTTATTTAAATTAGGTCATTATTACGCAAACGGATCGTATTTAGCTACTTCGGAAACAATGCTTAACAATGTGAAAAATAAAGCAATGCAATACGGCGCAGGTGCTTCGAACTGGTTTATTTTATATAGTAATATGATTGGTAATTTTTACGAAGTTGCCATTGTTGGAAAAGACGCTAAAGAAAAAGTAGTTGCATTAAACAAACATTACATACCAAATAAGTTAATTGCTGGTTCATTAACCAAAAGTAATTTACCCTTATTAGAAAAGCGATTTATAGAAAATGAAACAAATATTTTTGTTTGTGTAAATCAAAGTTGTAAAATGCCCACAAACGATACTAATAAAGCAATTGAATTAATGACAATAGATTTTTAATCATTATTTTTGCGTTCAAAATAAATTTCATACAAAATGAATAAAGAATTACTCCAACATTATTTAGAAAAATTTACAGAATGGGGAATAGATTTTGCTCCAAAAATTTTAATGACAATTGCCATATTAGTAATCGGTTTTTGGTTAGTAAAAGTTATTGGTAATATAATTAATAAATTAATGAAACGTTTTAAAGTGGATGAAACTTTAAGACATTTTTCGGTTGATTTGTTACGAATGGTTATGAAGTTTGCCGTGGTTTTAGCAATGATTTTAAAATTAGGTATTGTAAAAGAATCAATGTTAGTTGCAGGAATTGGTGCTATGGCTTTTGCAATTGGTATGGCATTGCAAGGAAGTCTTGGTAATTTTGCAGGTGGCGCAATTATTATGATTTTTAAACCCTTTAAAGTTGGAGATTTAATAGAAACTCAAGGTATTTTTGGCGAAGTAGAAGAAATTCAGATATTTAATACAAAATTAATTACACCAAGTAATAAAACTGCATTTATTCCAAATGGTGCTTTATCTAACGGTAATATAATTAACTTTTCTACCAAAGGTAAATTTAGAGTGGATTTAACTATTGGGATTTCATATAATTCAGATATTAAAAAAGCAAAAGAAATTTTGTTAGAAGTGATGAAAAACGACCCAAATGTATTAAAAGATCCTAAACCAGCAGTTAGTGTTAGAGAGTTGGCAGACAGTTCTGTTAATCTAGCCATAAGACCTTGGACAAAGCCAGTTAACTATTGGGATGTTTATTTTGATACTTTAGAAGAATGTAAAATAGCGCTAGATAATGCAAATATTGAAATACCTTTTCCACAAAGAGATGTGCATGTTTTTGAACATAAAAAATAACTCAATAGCAAACTGAAACTAATAGTAATAATATTGTTTTTAATTAGTTCATTATTTGGTTTTTCGCAAAATAAAGATCTCGAATTTACTGCTACAATTAGTGGTAGAAAAGGCGTTTTGAAAATGTCTAAAAGTGAATTTAAGGAAAAAACAATTGGAGCACGAACTATAATAAAACCTAAACGCTGGGAAGTTAAGCAGTATAAAATTAGAATTAATTATGATCAAGTTTTTACTGTAGAAGGTTATCGAATTACAAATGACATTAAAGAATACTTAGATTATGCAAAGAAAAAATCTAAAATTGTTATTTTTGAGGTTATCGTTAAAGATAAGGATACTACATATACCAATGTAAAACCAATAATTATTTATACTACAGATTAATTATAAAAAATCATTGTTGTCCGATAAAAATTATTTACAAACACTAAAACCCAATAAAAAAAGAAGTAAGGAGATATTTGCTAAACTTATTTTATTTTGTTAAATTAATGATTGTCAAATACTTAAAATTTGGTCTTTTGTCTAATTATCTAATAACTAAGCGATCTAATGTCTTTATCTGACAATACTATTCCAAAACCTCAAAAACAATAATCTGATTGAGTTGTTTACTAAATTTATTAAAATTATTATCAGAAACTACAACCAAAGTTCGGTTGCCATTTTTTAATGTTTTGCCAAAAGTAATACCTTCTATATTATCTACAATTCCGTTAGTTAATTTTGGCCTTATGGTTTCAAAGTCTAATAATAATGTTTTTTTTGCAGGAATATAATTAGTGTTTTTTAATGCTTTAATTTTAGAAATATCGGTTGCATTAGTACAATCTACCTTATATATTTTTACATTATTCCCACCATCATTATGTCCTGAAGCATAAGATCTTTCGATAAATAAAAATGTATTTTCACTAATATTTAATATTTCTGGTAAACCGTTAACCATAAATTTACCCGATGGTTTCGAATCTCTTGGTATGGCATCTAGCATATATGCAAACTGATATTTTAATTCGCTTTTATTTTTATCTATTTTACTAATTCTAACAGGATATTTTCCTTTTGCCAATTTTGGCTCTTCGCCATCTTGTTCTAAAGGTAATTCCATACCTAGCCAAATATTATTTTTGGTTAGCGATAAACCTTCAAAAGTACCGTTTCTTCTTAATCCGTTAGAATTAAGAGAATCTTTTTTAAACATTTTAGGTAAGGAATACTCTTTAACAGAAGTACCATTAGGTTTAATTTCAAAAACAGATGGACTTAAAAAAACCGAACCTTCACTTGTCCATAAAAAATTACCAGAAATTTCATCGAATCGCAAAGCCTCAGGATCTATAACTTTAGCATCATTTTCAATTTCAATAATATTAGTAATAGTTGCTTTTTTGAAATTATTTACATCAAAATCTAAATTCATTTCATAAAAACGAATTGGTCTTTTTTTATCATCCGAAATTAAATAATACTTTCCGTTTGCATAATCAACACTAGATAAACCGCCAACTTTGGTGTTTTTGTAGATTAAGGAATCTGGCAATATTTGTTCGCCAATAAACCGTAATGATTTTATTTGCTTGTTATTTTGAGTATTTTTTTTACAACTATTAAATACTATAACTAAAGAAATTACTATTAAAAATCGATTCACTATTTTATGATGATTTTATTGATACTTATTATTTTTCCGTTATCGAAAATACTTAAAATAAACAAAGGTTAAACCTAACTCATCTCCACAAAATACTTATAAAATAAAGGAATAGTTTCAATACCTTTTAAGTAATTAAAAATGCCAAAATGTTCGTTTGGCGAATGGATTGCATCACTATCTAAACCAAAGCCCATTAAAATAGATTTTGAATTTAACTCATTCTCGAAAAGTGCAACAATTGGTATGCTTCCGCCACTTCTTTGAGGTATTGCTGGTTTACCAAAAGTTTCTGTATATGCTTTATTTGCTGCTTTATAACCAATATTGTCTATTGGTGTTACATACGGAAAACCGCCATGATGAGGTGTTACTTTTACAGTAACCGATTTTGGCGCAATACTTTCAAAATGTTTTTTAAATAATTCGGTAATTTCATCTGGAGTTTGATTAGGTACTAAACGCATAGAAATTTTAGCAAATGCTTTAGAAGCGATTACTGTTTTTGCGCCTTCACCAGTATAACCGCCCCAAATTCCGTTTACATCTAAAGTTGGTCTAATACTGTTTCTTTCGTTAGTTGTGTACCCTTTTTCACCATGAACATCACCTAAATCTAATGCTTTTTTATAAGCGTCTAAAGAAAATGGTGCTTTTGCCATTTCTGCTCTTTCTTCGTTCGTTAATTCCAATATTTTATCGTAAAACTGTGGAATTGTAATATGATTATTTTCATCGTGTAACGAAGCAATCATCTTCGTTAAAATATTTATAGGATTTGCAACTGCGCCACCATATAAACCAGAATGTAAATCACGGTTTGGACCAGTAACTTCTACTTCAACATAACTTAAACCACGCAAACCTGTTGTGATAGATGGTTGGTCGTTACTAATCATACCAGTATCTGAAATTAAAATTACATCATTACTTAATTTTTCTTGGTTTCGTTTTACAAACCATTCTAAACTTTCAGAACCAACTTCTTCTTCACCTTCAATCATAAATTTTACATTACAAGGTAAGTTGTTGTTGGCAATCATATATTCAAATGCTTTTACATGCATATACATTTGCCCTTTATCATCGCAAGCACCACGAGCAAAAATTGCTCCTTCAGGATGAATGTCAGTTTTTTTAATTACTGGTTCAAAAGGTGGCGAAGTCCATAATTCTAATGGGTCTGCTGGTTGTACATCATAATGACCGTAAACTAAAATAGTTGGTAAATTTTCATCAATCATTTTTTCGCCATATACAATAGGGTAACCTGGCGTTTCGCAAATCTCTACTTTATCACAACCTGCTTTTTCAAGTGCTTCTTTTACAGCATCTGCAGTTTTAATAACAGCATCTTTATAATTAGGATCTGCACTTATAGATGGTATTTTTAATAGTTCAATTAATTCATTTATAAATCGATCTTTATTTTCTTGAACGTAATTTTTTATATTATTCATTTTTATTTATTTGATTCTTCAAAAATAATAAAAATAAAGAGTAATGCTTTGCTGTTTTAGAGTTATTAGTATATTTGCACTCCAATTACTAAAAATAAGTTGCGAGCGTGGTGGAATTGGTAGACACGCTAGACTTAGGATCTAGTGCCGCAAGGTGTGAGAGTTCGAGTCTCTCCGCTCGTACAACAAAAACTCCTTATTTATTTAAGGAGTTTTTTTGTTTTATGATAAATTCCTTCATTTTTTTACACTAATTTAGAGGTTATGAAACACACAGTATTTCACTTTAACCAAAAAAACACCAAATTATTCGGTCAAATTTGGCAACCAGAAAAACCAAAAGCAATTATTATTTTAGTTCACGGAATGGGCGAACATTCTAATAGATATAAAAATTCTGTAGTACCATATCTAATAAAAAATAATATGGTAGTTATTGCTTTTGATCAATACGGTCATGGATTGTCCCAAGGCAAAAGAGGTCATTGTCCAAATTATGAAGCACTTTTAAATCTAATTGAATTTGCTATAAATAAAGCAGAAAATGTATTTACTAACAAACCTATTTTTTTATATGGTCATAGTTTGGGTGGAAATTTGGTAATCAATTACGTATTAAAAAGAAAACACAATTTAAAAGGTGTTATTGCTACAAGTCCGTTTTTAAAATTAGCATTTCAACCACCAAAATGGAAAATGGTAATTGGCAAATTATTATTAAAAATAATACCTTCCATAGCAATATCTAACGAAATAGATGTTAATGCAATTTCAAGAGATAAAAATGAAGTAAAAAAATATGTGAACGATAAATTAGTACATAATAAAATCAGCCCTATGTATTCTTTTCCAGTTATGGAAAACGGCGAATGGGCAATAAAAAACGCAACTAAATTAGAAACCGAAATTTTAGTTTTACACGGTACAGGCGATAAAATAATAGATTTTAAAGCTTCGGAAGCGTTTTGTGAAAACACAAAAAAAGCAACACTTAAATTATTTAAAAATGGTTACCATGAATTGCATCACGATTTATGTAAACAAGAATTTATAGAAACTATAGTAACTTGGTTAAATCAACAATTATAATGAAAAACACTTATATCCTAGCTTTCGATCAAGGAACTACAAGTACCCGAACTATTTTATTTAATCAAAAAGGAGAAATTGTGCAAGTTTCTCAAAAAGAAATTACACAGATTTACCCTAAATCTGGTTGGGTAGAACATGATCCTATCGAAATTTATAATACACAAAAGGAAACATTTCAGGATGTTATAAAATCAGCAAAAATAAATCCAAAAGAAATCGCTGCAATTGGCATTACAAATCAACGTGAAACAACCGTAATTTGGGATAAAGAAACTGGCGAACCAATTTATAACGCCATTGTTTGGTTAGACAAAAGAACCACATCTATTTGTGATGCTTTAAAAGAAAAAAGACTTGAAAATTATATTAAAAATACTACAGGTTTAGTAATAGATTCCTATTTTTCGGCTACAAAAATAAAATGGTTATTAGACAATGTAAAAGGCGCAAGAGAAAAAGCAAATGCAGGTAAATTAATTTTCGGAACGATAGATAGTTGGTTAATTTACAAGTTTTCCAAAGAAAAAAACCACCTAACAGATCATACCAATGCCTCTAGAACAATGTTGTATGATATTGTAAATTTAAAATGGGATGCTACCATTTTAAAAGCATTAGATATTCCTAAAAAAATATTGCCTAAAGTGCAACATTCTTCTTCAAATTTCGGAACGGTAATTTATAAAGATATCGCGATTCCTATTTATGGTATCGCTGGCGACCAACAAGCATCTTTATTTGGTCATGGTGGTTTTAAAAAAGGCATTGCAAAAAACACTTATGGCACAGGTTGTTTTATGTTATTAAATACTGGCGATAATTTCATTAATTCAAAAAATGGTTTGCTAACCACATTAACTGCGAGTATAGAAAATCAACCACTAAATTATGCTTTAGAAGGCAGTGTTTTTATTGGTGGAGCAGCCATAAATTGGTTAAGAGATAAATTAAAAGTGATTAAATCTGCTAAAGAAACCGAAAGTATTTGCGAAAATATTCCACCATTAGAAGACCTTTATTTTGTGCCAACTTTCGCAGGATTAGGCGCTCCGTATTGGGATGAAAATGCAAAAGGAAATATTTTTGGACTAACTTTAGATACAGGTAAAAAACAAATCATAAAAGCAACTATTGAAGCATTAGCATACCAAACTAAAGATGTACTTAATGCCATGATAGAAGATAGTAATTTAGACTTAAAAATAGTAAAAGTTGATGGTGGCGCTTGTGCTAATAATTACTTAATGCAATTTCAATCGGATATATTAAATTGTAGAATTGAACGACCAAAATCATTAGAAATTACAGCATTTGGAGTTGCTTTTTTAGCAGGATTAAAAGCAGGAATTTGGAAATTAGAAAATCTTTCTAAAATCAATAAAACAGCTAGAACATTTACCCCAAAAATGATCATTACAGAAAGAAATAAAAAATATAAAGGTTGGTTAAATGCTATTAGAAAAACGAAATCTGGTTTTTAATTTTTCAACACTTTTATGTCGAATGTAGTGATGTTTTTTTGCCACAAATGCACGAATTACAATGGAATAATTCTCGTAATTGTTAAAATTCGTGCATTTGTGGCAGATTTTATATTTTTATTGACACTTCTATGACTCTACTCCAAAGTAGTCCATTAAAAGTAATTATCTTTATACCAAATTATAAATTTATTTAAAATGAAAAGAGCTCTATTTATTATTTATTTCTTCATTAGTATTTTGTTATTTTATTCGCAAGAAACAAATCCAATAAAAAACATAACACTAACCAATATTGGCCCATCGATAATGAGTGGTCGTGTTACCGCAATTGCCGTAAACCCAAAACAACCAACCCATTTTTATGTAGCATACGCAAGTGGCGGTTTATGGTTTACAAATAATAACGGCACCACATTTACACCAATAATGGACAATTCTCAAACCCAAAACATTGGTGCTTTGGCAGTTGATTTTATTAATAATATTATCTGGGTTGGTACAGGCGAAAATAATTCTTCACGTTCTAGTTATGCAGGTATTGGTATTTTAAAATCAACAGATAATGGAAAAAATTGGAAAAATGTTGGTCTAACAGATTCGCATCATATTGGTAAAATTATTTTAAATCCAGATAATAAAGACGAAGTAATTATTGGTGTTTTAGGACATTTATATACGCCAAATAAACAACGTGGTGTTTTTAAAACTACCGATGGCGGAAAAACATGGCAACACAACTTATTTATAAATGAAAATACCGGAATTATAGATATGTCTTTGGTTAAAAACAGTAAAATTTTATACGCTTCTGCTTGGGAGCGAGAAAGAAAAGCATGGAATTTTAAAGGTAACGGAAAAAACTCTGCAATCTATAAAAGTACAGATTTTGGAGAATCTTGGCATAAACTAACTACCAAAGAAAGTTTATTTCCGCAAGGAAAAGGAATAGGTATAATAGGCGTTGCTGCTTTTGATGAAAATATCGTTTATGCTATTTTAGACAATCAATTTAGAAGAGAAAAAGATATAGACAAACCTAAAAAAGAAGGTTTGCAAAAAGAAGATTTTGAAATGATGACCAAAACTTCTTTTTTAAGTTTAGATTCTAAAAAACTAGATGAATTTTTAAAACAAAACAGATTTCCAGAAAAATACAATTCCAAAACGGTAAAAAAATTAATTAAGAAAGATAAAATTAAACCAATAGCTTTAAAAAAATATTTAGAAAATGCAAATACCAAACTTTTTGATACACCAGTTAAAGGTGCTGAAGTTTACCGAAGTGATAATGGCGGAAAAACTTGGCGAAAAACACACAATAAATATATAGACGGTTTATATTATTCGTACGGTTATTATTTTGGTAAAATACACGTAGATCATCACGATAAAAATAAAATTTATATTCATGGTGTGCCAATTTTAAAATCGGAAGATGGTGGAAAAACATTTACTAATATTTCTAAAGAAAATGTACATGCCGATCATCACGATTTATGGATAAATCCAGATTTAAAAGGACATTTAATTAATGGAAATGATGGCGGAATTAACATTTCTTACGATGAAGGTCAGAATTGGTTAAAAGCAAATAATCCTGCAGTTGGGCAATTTTACACCGTAAATATAGATACTAAAAAACCGTATAATGTGTATGGCGGTTTACAAGATAATGGTGTTTGGAAAGGTTTAAATAACTATAAAAAATCGGTACGTTGGCATCAATCGGGTAAATATCCTTACGAAAGTATTATGGGTGGCGACGGCATGCAAATTGCGATTGATAACGATAACGGAATTGTTTATACAGGTTATCAATTTGGTAATTACTTTAGAATTAATAAGCAAAAAGACGCATTTAAATACATACAACCAAAACACGATTTAGGAGAATCTCCGTTTCGTTTTAATTGGCAAACACCAATACAATTATCGGTTCATAATCAAGATATTTTATATTTAGGATCTAATAAATTACATAGATCTATGAATAACGGCGATGATTTTAAGGTAATTTCAAACGATTTAACTAAAGGCGGAAAACAAGGAAATGTACCTTACGGAACACTAACTACAATTTCGGAATCGCCTTTTGAATTCGGTTTAATTTATACAGGTTCTGATGATGGTTTGGTTTATGTAACTAAAAATTCAGGCTCTAAATGGACGAACATTTCTAATAGTTTTCCTAAAAACTTATGGGTTTCTAGAGTTATCGCTTCACAGCATAAAAAAGAACGTGTTTTTGTAACTTTAAACGGTTATAGAAATGATGATTTTACATCGTATGTTTATGTATCGGAAGATTATGGCGAAAATTTCAAAACCATTTCTAGCAATTTACCAAACTTTCCAGTTAATGTAATTAAGGAAGATTTTAAAGACGAAAATATTTTATATTTAGGAAACGATAATGGTGTTTTTGTAAGTTTTAATAAAGGAGAAAGTTGGAATAGATTAGATGAAAACCTGCCAAAAGTTGCAGTACATGATTTGGTTATTCAAAACGAAGCAAACGATTTAATTGTCGCAACGCATGGTAGATCTTTATATAAAATCAATTTGGATATTTTACAAGAATTTAATAAAAATAAAAATACAGATGTAGCAATATTAGATTTAAAAACTGTTTCGTTTTCTAGTCGTTGGGGAAATAAACGTTTTGAATTTTCAAAAGTAAATGAACCTAAATTTAAGATTCCGTTTTATTCAAAAAATAATCAAATAGTAACTCTAAAAATAAAATCAGAAAATGATTTGGTTTTATTCACAAAAGATATTCAAACAGAAAAAGGCATTAATTTTTATGATTATGATTTAAGTATTTCAGAGAAAATGCAGAAAAAATTACTTAAAAAAGATAAAACCCTAAAAATAAAAAAACGGAAAAATGGTAAATACTACTTGCCTAAAGGGAAATATAAAGTGATAATGAATACTATTTCTAAGGATTTTGAGATTGAATAACTTTATTTAACCGCAAGGAACGCAAAGAAAAAAGCAAGGTTCGCAAGGGTTTCTTATTTCTTTGCGGCCTTTGCGAATCCCGAAATTTCGGGAGCAACCTTTGCGGTTAAATCCTTACATTTGCCAAGTGCAACAAGAATTCAACAATCATATAAATAAAAACTTCGTATTTTTAAGAGATTCAAAAATCTTAATTGCTATTTCTGGTGGCATAGATTCAGTTGTTTTGACGTATTTATTACAGCAATCAAATTTTGATATTTCTTTAGCACATTGTAATTTTAATTTACGAGGAAAAGAAAGTGATAAAGATGAAGAATTTGTTAAAAATTTAGCAAAAAAACTGAATATACCTTTTTTTGTAACGCATTTTAAAACAAAACAATACGCTAAAAAAAACAAACTTTCCATACAAGAAACTGCACGAAATTTACGTTACCAATGGTTTGAAGAATTACTTAAAAACCAATCGTTGGATTATGTGTTAACAGCACACAATTTAAACGATAATTTAGAAACATTTTTAATCAATTTTACTCGCGGAACTGGTTTGCAAGGTTTAACAGGTATTCCGAAAATTAATAAAAAAATCCTTAGACCATTACTGGAATTTTCTCGTGAACAAATTGAAGATTTCGTAAAAGAAAACAAAATTATCTGGCGAGAAGACCAATCTAATGCCGATATAAAATATACGCGAAATAAAATAAGACATCAGGTTTTGCCTATTTTAAAAGAGATAAACCCAAACATATTAAATTCGTTTAAAAACACAATTTCACATTTAAAAGATAGTGAAACGATTGCAAATGAGAGAGTTGCTGAAGTTAAAAAAGAAGTTTTTGATATAAATAAAAGCGAAGAACGAAGAATAGTTAGCGAAGAGGGAAAATCTGTGTCAAAACTAAACATTCAGAAAATTCAAAATCTAAAACATCCAAAAGCATATTTATATCAATTACTAAAAGAATATGGATTCACAGAATGGAACGATATTTTAAATTTACTAACCGCACAAAGTGGAAAACAACTATTTTCCAAAACACATCGTTTAATAAAAGATAGAGAATATCTGTTGCTTGTTTTAAGAGAACAGAGAAAAGAGATAAGAGATAAGAGAAAAGATATAAGAATTAAAGAGAATGATAAAACATTCAAAATTCAACATTCAACATTCAACATTCAAACGAAACTTTGCGACTCTGCGACTTTGCGAGAAACACAATTTGATAAAAATTTGTTAAAATTTCCACTAAAAGTAAGAAAATGGCAAAAAGGCGACTATTTTTACCCAATAGGAATGACAGGTAAAAAGAAACTAAGTAAGTTTTTTAAAGACGAAAAATATTCCCTTTTAGAAAAAGAAAATATTTGGTTACTTTTGTCGGATAATAAAATAGTCTGGATCATCGGCAAACGTCAAGATAACAGATTTAAAATAACAGAAACAACAACTAAAATTTTAGAAATAACTACAATAACATGAAGAAATTATTAAGTGTTTTAACCGTATTATTCGTTTTTTCAACAACTGTATTTTCACAATTTAGTGTTGGTGGCGATCAAGGTGGTTTTAAAGATCCTGTAATTTGGTCAACCAGTGTCGAAAAAATAAACGACAAAGAATATTACTTAGTTTTTAAAGCAAAAATTGAAGATAAATGGCATTTATATTCGCAATACAATCCAGAAGGAGCATCTTTACCAATTGAGTTTGATAGTGAACAAGCAGATTCATTATTTACATTTGTAGGAAAAGCATTAGAAAGTAAAACACATAAAAAATACTCCGAAGTTTGGAAAAAAGAAGAGATATTTTTTGAAAAAGAAGCAACCCTAAAACAAAAAATAAAACTATTAAAAGATGATGTAACCAAAGTACAAGTATCTATTTTTGGACAAGTATGTAAAAAAGCATGTATTCAAGTTAATGAAGAATTTAATTTTGATTTAACGAAAGCGAAAGCAGTTACATCTATAGATAAAACTGACAAACCAGAGAAAAAAAATAAAGGTTTATTAACCTTATTTTTACTTAGTTTTCTAGGTGGTTTTGCCGCATTACTTACACCTTGCGTATTTCCGATGATACCAATGACGGTTAGTTTTTTCACCAAACAAAGTAAAAATAAAGCACAAGGTATTAGAAATGCTATAATTTACGGTTTAGCAATTATTGGTATATATGTACTATTAGGTTATGGCGTTACCAAAATTTTTGGTGCAGATGCCTTAAACGAACTCTCTACAAGTCCTATTTTTAATATCGCTTTCTTTTTATTGTTACTGGTTTTTGCTATATCTTTTTTAGGTGCATTCGAAATAATGTTACCAAATTCTTGGGCAAACAAAGTAGATTCTCAAGCAGATAGAGGTGGCATTATTGGTATTTTATTTATGGCGCTTGCTTTAGCCATTGTTTCATTTTCATGTACTGGTCCGATTTTAGGAACCGCATTAGTTGCTGCAGTTTCAAAAGGTGGCATTGCGCCAATAGTTAGTATGCTTGGTTTTTCTTTAGCAATTGCTTTACCTTTTTCATTATTTGCTGCTTTTCCTGGTTGGTTAAACTCTTTACCTAAATCTGGCGGTTGGTTAAATACCGTAAAAGTGGTTTTAGGGTTTTTAGAATTAGCCTTAGCATTTAAGTTTTTATCGAATGCAGATTTAGTTTTAGATGCTCATTTATTAGAAAGAGAAACCTTTTTAGCCATTTGGATTGCCATTTTCGGAACATTAGCATTATACCTTTTCGGAAAAATTAAATTACCACACGATTCACCTTTAACACATATTTCCGTAGGTAGATTAATGTTAGGTTTGATAACTTTAACGTTTGTTATTTATTTAATACCAGGTCTTTGGGGCGCACCATTAAAAGCAATTAGTGGTTTTCCGCCACCAATGCATTATAGTGAATCACCTTATGGTGTTGGTTTTAAAAAATTAGGTTCTAGAGGAAATAACAATAATTCTCATGATGCATTACCAGAACATGCCGAATATGGACCACATGATATTATTTCTTTTGAAGATTATAATCACGGATTAGCATATGCTAAAAAAGTGGGAAAACCAATACTTTTAGATTTTACAGGAAAAGCATGCGTAAACTGTAGAAAAATGGAAGAAAAAGTTTGGTCGGATCCAAAAGTTTTGCAAATTTTACAAAATGATGTTGTTTTAATTTCATTATATGTAGATTTTAAAAAGAAACTTCCAAAAAATGAACAATATGTTTCGGAAACTACTGGTAAAAAAATAAGAACTATTGGTAATAAATGGAGTGATTTTCAGATGAAACGATACGGTACTAATTCACAACCCTATTATTTAATTTTAGATCATAATGAAAAAACGCTAAATGGTTTTACAGCTTATGATTCAGATATTGACAAATATTATAATTGGTTAAAAGAAGGAATTGCAAAATTTAAAGAATAATAAAACTTATTTTTAATCAAAATAAAAACAATGGTATTTCAAGCAACAAAATTCAATCGTAAAACTTTATCTTTTTTTTTAGAAGAGTTAACTCCAGAACAATTATTTTTTATTCCTAAAGGATTTAAAAATAATATTTTATGGAATATAGGGCATATTTTAGTAGTTGAACAAATGTTAACTTATGGTTTGTCAGGTTTAGAATTACCTATTGATAAAAAATTTGTAAAACTATACGCAAAAGGCACTTTTCCTAAAACCGAAATTTCCTTAGAAGCTATAAGTGACATTAAAAAACATTTAATTTCTGCAAATAAACAAACGCAATTAGATTTAAAAAAAGGTGCTTTTAAAACCTATAATAAATACGAAACTAGTATTGATATTACATTAAATAATATTGAAGAAGCATTACAATTTAATCTTTTTCACGAAGGTATTCATTTAGGAATAATCCTTTCAATTAAAAAACTTATTAAGTAGTGCCATCGAGGTATCAAAAAAAAACATTAAAAAATGAAATTCAACACCAAAGTAATACACGGTAATCAAAGTCACGAACCATCTACAGGAGCAGTTATGGTTCCTATTTTTCAAACTTCGACTTATGTACAATCTAGTCCAGGAAAACACAAAGGCTACGAATATTCGCGTGGTGAAAACCCAACAAGAACTGCTTTGGAAAATGCTTTTGCATCTATAGAGAACGCAAAACATGGTTTAGCATTTGGTTCTGGTTTAGCAGCAACCGATTGTGTAATGCGAATTTTTAACCCTAATGATCATATCATTGCGGGCGATGATTTATATGGTGGATCTTATAGAATGTTTACTAAATTATTTGCTAAATACGGCTTAAAATTTACGTTTGTAGATATGAATAATCCAGAAAATGTAGAAAAAGCAATTACTAAAGACACTAAATTGATTTGGTTAGAAACACCAACAAATCCGTTATTAAAAGTAACCGATATTCTTGCTATTAATAAAATTGCTAAAAAACATAAACTTTTAACAGCAGTTGATAATACTTTTGCGACACCATATTTACAAAATCCGTTAGATTTAGGTGCAGATATTGTAATGCACTCGGCAACAAAATACATTGGCGGACATTCAGATATTGTTATGGGCGCATTAATGGTAAATGATGATAAGTTACACCAAGAATTAAAATTTGTACAATTTGCAGCAGGTGCAATTGCTGGACCAATGGATTCGTTTTTAGCACTACGTGGAATAAAAACACTTGCTGTAAGAATGCAAAGACATTGTGAAAATGGTAAAAAAATCGCTGCATTTTTAGATAAGCACGACAAAGTAGAAACGGTTTATTATCCAGGTTTAGAATCTCATCCAAATTACGATGTTGCTAAAAAACAAATGAAAGATTTTGGCGGTATGATTTCGTTTAGATTAAAAGATAAATCACAAGCAACTACATTTAAAATGTTAGAAAACTTTAAAGTATTTACTTTAGCAGAATCTCTTGGTGGTGTCGAAAGTTTGGTAAATCATCCTGCAACAATGACGCATGCATCTATACCAGAACCTGAAAGAATGAAATTAGGTATTACAGATTCTTTAACAAGATTAAGTGTTGGTATTGAAGATGTAGATGATTTATTAGGTGATTTAGAGCAAGTTTTAGATATGATTTAATCTCTTTTGGGTCTATAATTTCCCGAGGTTTGCCTCGAAATGTAAACCTAACAGGTTTTGAAAACCTGTTAGGTTTTTTTAAAACTGTTCTAATAAACAATGTCTTTGGGTTTGCTCCGAGGTAGTTTACTTCGTGAGATTCTAAAAAAGTAGTTTCAATTTTTTAGTTGCTCCAACTAATCCCGCTTTTTCAGCGGGATATTTGTTTAATACCAAATTAATGTCTTCTAAACTCACTTAGCAAAATAGCAGTTGCTGTAGCCACATTTAAACTTTCGGTTTGTTGTAAATTACCAAATTTTGGGATACTTATTTTATTATGAGTAATAGTAAGGTTTTGTTCTGAAATACCATTTGCTTCATTCCCTAAAACTATAATAGCTTCTTTGGGTAATTCTTCATTATAAATATTATTGCCATTCATAGTAGTTGCAAAAACAGGTAATTTCGTATTTTGTAAATAGTTATCTAAATCTGTATAAACTATAGAAACTCTTGTTAAAGAACCCATAGAGGCTTGTATTACTTTTTCATTATAACAATCAACTGTTTTTTTAGAACAAACTAGTTGATTCGCACCAAACCAATCACATAGTCTAATTATTGTTCCTAAATTTCCTGGGTCTTTAACATTATCTAAAGCTATTATCAAACCACTTTCTTTTAAGTCATCTGTAAAATTAGGTATTTTAAATACAGCTAATATTTGATTAGGGTTTTTCAAAAAACTAACTTTTTTTAGTTCTGTTATAGAAATTAGATGCCCTAAATTTTCTGGTATTTCAGAAAATTCTTTCGTATAAAATAAAGAATCCAATTCAAATTTTGAATTCAAAAACTCTATAACCGATTTTTTACCTTCCACAACAAATAAACCGTGTTTAATACGATGTTTTTTAGTCTTTAAACTTGCTATTATTTTAATTTGACTTTTACTTAACATAGTTTTTCGACTTTGGTTTATTTATAGTACTTTTGGTTAATATAATATCTACCATTGATTAAACAGATTACAAAAATAGTGTTAATTATTTTAGTTGCTTTAATTACTTCCTGCAATGCAGTAAAAAGGATAAGTGATAAAGAATATTTATTAGATAATAATGCCATTTATGTAAATGATAAAAAATCTAAAAACTTAGCCTTATATAGTTATATAGTGCAAAGACCTAATCAAAAAACATTAGGTTTACCAATTGCTTTATATGTATATAACTGGGCAAACCCTAATTTTGAAGAATCTTTTGAAGAATGGATGGTAAATAACCCTACAAAAACTAATTTTTATGATAAAGGGTTTTCACGAAAACAAACAAGGGCAGTTTATAATTTTAATAAAGGTTTTAATAAGTGGCTTAAAAAAAGTGGTGAAGAGCCGATTATTTTAAACCCTAAAAAAACTAAAAAAACGATTAACACCTTAATAAAATATTTTCATAACCAAGGTTTTTGGGATGTTGAAATATCACATAAAGAAAATGCAAAAAATAAAAAAGTTACTATTGATTATTTAATTAAAACAAATGAAGCTTATTTTTTAGACTCCATTAGTACTAAAATAAGTTCTAAAGTTTTAGACTCTTTGTATAAGTTAGAGCAATCTCAATCTTTTGTAAAAGAAAATGACCAATATGATTATAAAAATTTAAAGAAAGAACAATTACGTCTTACTAAACTGTATAGAAATTCGGGAGTTTTTAAATTTAATAAAGATTATATTGTTTTTGAAGCGGATTCAGTTACAACTAAAAATAAAATAGGACTAGAATTAAATATTTCAGATCAAATTATTGAAAGTGAAGATAGTATTTACGTGATACCATTTAAAATTCAAAAAGTAAAAAATATTAATATTTATACAGATTATTCTTTCAATACAAAAGATAAACCATATTTAGATTCTGTATTTTATAAAGGTTACACTTTTTTGTCACACGAAAAATTAAAATTTAAGCCTAAGCATTTTATAAATGCACTCGGCATTACACCAGATGGTATTTATAAAGATAAAGAACGTATTCAGACTAGAGATTATTTAAGAGATCTTAAAATGTTTCGATCACCGATTTCGATTGAATATAAAGAAAATGAAGACGGTTCGTTAACTACAGATATTTTCTTGACACCATTAAAAAAATTCGGGATTGCAACAGAAATCGAAGTAACTCATAGCAATATAACACCTTTTGGTTTGCTAGGTAAATTTTCTTTTTTAAATCGTAATATTTTTAAAGGTTCTGAGATTTTTGAACTTTCTTTTCAAGGTTCTTTTTTAAATATAGCAGAAGATACTGCAAATCCTGATTTTAATTTTTTCGGATTTACCGCTTGGGAAATTGGTGCAACAACGTCTTTAAAAATACCTAGAATATTTTTTCCGATAAAAACAACGAAGTTAATCCCTAAATCAATGCGGCCAAAAACCGATATTAGTTTAAATATTAATTTTCAGAAAAACATAGGGTTAGATAGGCAGAATATTACTGGGAATATTAGTTATTATTGGCAAAAATCTAATAAAGTAAAACATCAGTTAGATTTGCTTAATGTTCAATATATTAATAACTTAAATACAGATAGTTATTTTAATGTGTTTGGTTCTGAATTTGGCAAATTAAATGTAGTGTCACAAATTATTATTGATCCTGATAATATGGATATAGATGGCAATATCACAAACGCTTTAGGTTATATTAATTTTGTTTTAAACCCAACAAATGGTTTTAGAATATCGAATCCCACAGAATATCAAAGCGTACAAAGCGTACAAGAAAGAAGAAATATTATCACCGAAGATATATTGGTACCAGTAATGTCTTATTCTTACACCTATACTAATAATAAAAATATAAATGATAATCAGTTTTCTTTTTTTAGAGGAAAAATTATTTCCGCAGGCACAATAACTAGTGCTTTTGGAAAAAAAAATGAAGAAGGAAGAAAAGAATTATTCGATTTGCCAATTGCACAATATATTAAAGCAGAACTGGAATATAAAAAATATTGGGATTTAGGTAGAAATAATCATTTAGTATTTCGGTCTTTTGTTGGCGCAGCAATTCCTTTTGGCAACTCTTCGGACATTCCGTTTAGTAGATCTTATCGTTCTGGTGGATCAAATGACATAAGAGCTTGGCAAACGTTCGATTTAGGGCCAGGAACCTCAGTAACTAATTTAGAGTTTAATATTGGTAATTTAAAAACTATTTCAAACTTTGAATACCGATTTAAATTTATTAATAGTTTTTACGGCGCTTTATTTATTGATGCTGGTAATGTTTGGGATTTAACAAATTCTGACCTTACCGATGATGATGCTAAATTTAAAGGTTTTAGTTCTTTACAAGACATTGCTGTTGGATCTGGTTTTGGTATTCGATATGATTTTAGTTTCTTAATATTTAGAGTAGATTTGGGTTTTAAAACCTACGAACCCTATTTAGAAGAAAATAAATGGTTTCAACATTATAATTTTAAAAATGGAGTTTTTAATTTTGGTATTAATTATCCGTTTTAATTGAAACCCTTTTGTTTAGTGTTGTGTTCTACTACATTACCAATAATATAAAAGGTTTCAAATCCTTTTTTACTATTGCATTCTACAACTATAAATTTTTTAATTTCCTCTAATTGTTTTTTATTTGGAATAAATACAATTTTCGATTTCTGCAAATTGATTATTTAATACTTTGTTTTTGTGAAATTAGTTGTAGTACAACCACAAATTGTACCAACTTCACTAATTTTTAAAGGAATCTTTGACTTGTTTTTAATTTACCGTTTGCAGACTTATTTTGATTAAATATATGCTTGTTTCTAAATATTACATATTTATTCTTTTACTTGCAAATAATTTCTTCCTAAATAATTATAAACACTTATACTTTCTATAATAACATTTGATTTTCTTTTATAGTAAACAATGAATTTGAGTAGTCTTCAATAGAAACCGTTTCATAGCAAATTTATTTTGTTCTTAAAGATACAACATTTATTTTTTAAAAAACCCTAACTTTGCCTAAATGCAATTCACCTATAAAAAACAAGAAAAACTAAAAAGCAAAAAGTTAATAAAACTGCTTTTTGAAAACGGAAAAAAAATTACTTCTTTTCCTATTATGTTATTGTATTTAAAAACAGAACACGATTCTGATTATTTAATTCAAGCAGGAGTTACCGTTAGTAAAAAGAATTTCAAAAATGCAGTAGACAGAAACCGAATAAAACGTTTATTAAGAGAAACTTATAGATTAAACAAACCTTTTCTATATGAAAAATTAGAAAATAAATATATTTTTATGTTTATTTACTTAGGTAAAGAAGAACTAAAATATCAAGTTTTAGATACTAAAATGAAAGAATTGATGAATCAATTTATTCATAAAATTACAGAAAAATAAGATTACTTTTACATTATTAAAACAGATAAACAAATGACGAAAGAAAAAAGACCACTAATACTAGTTACCAATGATGATGGCATAACAGCGCCAGGCATAAGAACTTTAATAAAAGTAATGAACCAAATAGGCGATGTTGTGGTAGTTGCACCAGATTCGCCACAAAGTGGCAAAGGTCATGCAATTACGCTAGATGCCATTTTAGAATGCAACCCTATAAGTATTGATAATGGCGATCAAATAGAATATAGTTGCTCTGGTACACCAGCAGATTGTGTTAAAATTGCAGTAAATGAAATTTTAAATCGCAAACCTGACTTATGTGTTTCTGGTGTAAATCATGGTTCAAATTCTTCTATAAATGTAGTGTATTCTGGCACAATGAGTGCTGCTATTGAAGCAGGAATTGAAGGCATACCAGCAATTGGTTTCTCCTTATTAGATTATTCTTGGAAAGCAAATTTTGAAGTATTAGAAGATTATATTAAAAAAATAACCTTACAAGTTTTAGAAAAAGGTTTGCCAGATGGCATTGTTTTAAATGTTAATTTTCCGAAAACAAAAGAGTTAAAAGGCATCAAAATTTGTAGGCAAGCAAGAGCAAATTGGGTAGAAGAATTTGACAAACGCTCTAATCCGCAAGGAAAAGAATATTATTGGTTAACAGGTAAATTTGTTAATTTAGATAAAGGTGAAGATACCGATGAACATGCTTTGGCAAATGATTATATTTCTGTTGTACCAGTACAATTTGATTTAACGGCGCATCATTTTATCCAGAATTTGAATGGTTGGTTTTAAGAAATCATAAATAAATGAAATTACAAAAACAACTTATTAGTCAAATAAAAAGCATTATTTCTAATGCGCAACATAAGGCAATTCGTTCTATAAATAATGAACGAGTAATTATGTATTGGCAAATAGGTAAAGTAATTTTTGAAGAAGAACAACAAGGAAAAGATAGAGCAAAATATGGTACATTTTTAATAAAATCGATTGCTAAAGAATTGTTACCACAATTAGGTAGTGGTTTTTCTTGGCGACAATTATATAGATATGTTCAATTATATAAAACATTTCCAATTTTGTCCGCACTGCGGACACAATTTAATTGGACACATTACAGAAC
>CAYQTF010000003.1:0-17021 GCA_964420345.1 uncultured Flavobacteriaceae bacterium | reverse complement strand
AAAACAATTATTGCTAGTAAATACCAACTTTATCTACCAACGGAAAAACAACTAATAGAAGAACTATTTAAAAATATAAAAAAATGAAAAAAAGTCACATAAAAAAACAAGTGTTAATAGGTTTTTTAATAGGAGTCTTAGCAACTACCATAGGGTTTTATTTTTACACACAAGTATTTAATAATTTTTCGATGAAATTTGTGAAACGATTAATTTTTGAAGACAAACTACTTGGTTTAATTTTAATTTATTCTGTTTCTCCAAACTTACTAACATTCTTTGTTTTCACAAAACGAAAAGAAGACTATAAAGCAAAAGGTGTTTTAATGGCAACTATTATAGTTGCTTTAATAATATTAATTTCTAAATTTGTCTTGTAAAAAATGGCGTTAGTATAAATTTAATGCTAATGATGAAAATAGTTGCCGTTTAAGAACCCTGCAAGCATTAATATTCGTACGGTTATTAACGCTTGCAGGGTTGAAAATGATTATTGTTAAAGATTTCAACTATTAAAATATAAGGTAACCAAAAACAAAAAATCATGAAGTATTACATTATTGCAGGTGAAGCTTCGGGTGATTTACACGCTTCCAATTTAATGAAGGCATTAAAAAATCAAGATAAAAATGCGGATTTTAGATTTTGGGGTGGCGATTTAATGCAAGCAGTTGGCGGCACTTTGGTAAGTCACTATAAAGAACGTGCTTTTATGGGTTTTGTTGAAGTTCTTTTAAACCTTCGAAAAATTTTAGGTTATATAAAACTCTGTAAAAAAGATATTGCAAAATACCAACCAGATCAACTAATTTTTATTGATAATTCAGGCTTTAACTTGCGAATTGCAAAATGGGCAAAAGAACATAATTTTAGAACAAACTATTATATTGCGCCACAAGTTTGGGCAAGTAGAGAAAGTCGCGTTGAAGATATTAAACGCGATATAGATGCTATGTTTGTCACTTTACCTTTTGAAGAAGACTTTTATAAAAAACATAATTATAAAGTCCATTTTGTAGGTCATCCTTTATTAGATGCTATTGATGGCAGAAAGCCAATTGATGAAAAAATATTTAGAAAACAATACAATTTATCCGATAAACCAATTATTGCGCTTCTACCAGGAAGTAGAAAGCAAGAAATCAAAAAAATGTTATCGGTAATGTTAAAAATGGTCGATAAGTTTGAAGAGTATCAGTTTGTAATTGCTGGCGCACCAAGCCAAGATTTTAAGTTTTACCAGCAATTTATTAAAAGTCCTAATGTTGCCTTTATTAATAATAAAACCTACGATTTACTATCGGAAAGTTATGCTGCATTAGTAACATCGGGCACAGCAACTTTAGAAGCAGCTTTATTTAAAGTACCAGAAGTTGTTTGTTATAAAGGTTCATGGATTTCTTATCAAATAGGAAAACGCATTATTAATATTAAATTTATTTCGCTAGTTAATTTAATATTAGATCGTGAAGTAGTAACAGAATTAATTCAAAATGATTTTAATGAAAAAAATCTTCAAAAAGAATTACAATTAATTTTAGAAGATAAAAAAAGAAATCAATTATTTAACGCTTATTTTGAACTAGAAAAAAAACTCGGTAAAAATGGCGCTAGTGAAAATGTTGCAAGATTAATTTTGAAAAATTAAATATTTATTTGTAAGTTTGTTTAAATTTCGTAGCAAGGGGAAAAAATTTACGAAAAAACTACATGAAAATAATTACACTAATTAGTTTATTACTAATAACTACGTTAGGTTATACCCAAAATTCAACATTAAGTGGCAGTTTAACCGACTCCAAAAAGCAACCAATTGCCTTTGCAAATATTACACTAAGTGCAGATAATGATAAATTATATGGCACTATTACAGACATAGACGGTTTGTTTTACTTTAAAGAAATAAAAGAAGGCACTTATACTTTAAATATTAGTTTTATTGGTTATAAAGATGTTTCAAGAAGCATTAAGATTACTACCAACCAAACAATTCCGGTAATTGTATTAGAAGAAAATTCAGAATCTTTAAATGAAGTAGAAATAACCTATAAAAAACCAACTATTGTACAAAAAGCAGATCGACTTATTTTCAATATTGAAAATACTGTTTTATCAAACCAAGATTCTTGGAGTATCTTAAATAACACACCAAGTGTTTTTATAAATCAAGATAATATAACGGTTAAATCTGCTATTGCTAGTATTTATATTAATGATAAAAAAGTAGGTTTGCCAGTAGCCGAACTCAAATCTTTTCTCGAAAATATAGATGGTAATTCTATAAAATCTATTGAGGTTATAGCAAATCCTTCGGCAAAATATGATGCTTCTAGCGGTTCGATTATAAATATTGTGTTAAAAAAAACAGCACAAAATAATTATAAAGGAATTGTAAATACTAAATACACAATTGGTAAGTTTGATAAATATTCTATTGGTACTACACATTTTTATACGAAAGGTAAATTAGGCATTACTGCCAGTTTAAATTACTCTGACAATAAACATATTATAGAAGAAACAAAAAGAATTAAGTATTTTGATGCGCAAAACGAAGTAGCTTCTAATTGGTTTTCTTCGGCAGATCATATTACCGATAATTTAAAATACAATGGTTTATTAAATATTGATTATAATTTTGATAAAAAAAACAGTGTTACTCTTAGTACAGTTTATAGTGAGTTAGATAAAGAAAACAATAATGTAATTACCAATGGTTCAATTTTTTCAAGCACTAACGTATTAGACTCAACTTTTGTAGCAAATAATAAGGCACGTAGAGATAATAAATTTTTCTCGAATGTTTTAGATTATACACATTCGTTAAATGATAAAGGGCAAAAAATAATAGTAGCTGTAAGTCATAGTTCATTTACAAAAGAAATAAGTCAATTAGTAGATACCGATTATTTTCTGCCAAGTACTGTCTTTATTAGAGATAATAAATTTAATATCTCTACAGATCAAGATATTCAAATTTTTACTAGTAAAATTGATTATGTTTTACCACTTAAAAAAGGTGCTAAATTTGAAACAGGAATTAAATTTTCTACCGTAGGTTCCGAAAATGATTTTCAACAATTTGCTTTTATAGGCAATAGTTTTATTTTAGATCTTAATAAAAGTAACGTATTCACTTATGACGAAGATAATTTTGCTTTTTATACTAATTATCAAAAACAAAGTAAAAAATTCTATTACCGACTTGGGTTAAGAGGCGAATACACCAAATTACAAGGAAATTCAAAAACCATAAATACTAGTGAAATTAATGAAGATGACTATTTTAAAATTTTTCCAAATATATTTTTAGATTACTATCCTAATAGCAACAATGATTTTATTCTTTCCTATAAAAAAAGTATTAATAGACCAAGATACCAACAACTAAATCCGTTTAAATTTTTCTTTTCCGATTTTGCAGCAAATGTTGGTAACCCAAATTTAAATCCTGAAATTAATCAAACTTTAAGTTTCCAATATCTTTATAAAAGCAAATTTTCATTAGATTTATATTATGCACATACAAAAGATAGGTTTTCAGAAATAAGTTTTCAAGACAACGAAAATAATATTATTCAAGATGTGATTGTAAATTTAGATACCGCCGAAAGTGTTGGTTTAGTATTAGAAAGCACAAATGATATTACCAAACGATGGTCTGTTTTTACACAATTATTTTTTGTTAATCGATTCTATGATTTTATTGCCATAGAATCTGACAATAAAATTATTAAACAATCTAAAGCTAGTTATTCTGTTAAGATTGTAAATAATTTCACATTATTAAGAGACAAAAGTTTAAAAGCTAGTATTACATATATTTATCGATCACCAGACAATGTTTATAATGCAATAGAAGTTAGTCGGTTTTTAAAAACTGATTTTAGTTTGCAAAAAAGTTTATTTAAAAATAAAGCGGTTTTAACATTTGGTATTGATGATATTTTTGACACTATAAATCAAACATCTACACTTAAATATGAGAATCAAGATTTACAATTATTTACAAATCCAGATACTCATTTTTATAGGTTTGGTTTTAGATATAATTTTGGTAATAATAAATTAAGGGAAAATAATCGTTCAAAAATAATTAAAGAAGAAAACCGTTTAGATACGGAATAAATTATTTCCTCCGAGACTCCAAATAATCACCAGATGGCAAAAGCCAATCGTTATGTTTAAAAACAGACCAAGAAACATTTGCAATATCTATTTTTGGGTTCACTAATTCTTTGTAAGATCTTCCGTTAACACTTATTTTACAGGTTACAAAAACCGAAATATTTTCATCTTTTTTAGCATATTCACGTTTTAAATATTGAGAAAATTGCCAAATAGCATCTGGTTTTGTAGAAACTAAACGAATTTGTTTTGAAGATAAATAATCACTTAATTTAACCTTTGTGGTTAAACCAGTTTTTAGATTTACTACTTTATATTTAGCGTAACCACTTTTAGATCTAAGCATCATTCGCCATGACATTCGGTGACCTTCTTCAGTCCAAAGTACATTGTCTTTAATAAAATGATGTCTTAAAGGCAATGCTATTTGAATTATAAAATAAACAGAAAGTACTGCAATTAATAATCGTTTATAATTTGGTATTATAATTTCGTTTTTTAGATATAGAGGTTTCGTTTTTAAGAATATATTTCGGATAGTTTTTGCTTCAAAAAAGAATAAAACAAATGCTAAAGATAAATACGGAAAAATACCTATCTGAAAAACAATAGAATTAAATAAATGAAAGAAAATAGCTGCATAAAAAGCGATTTTACGTGTCGGTTTATATAACAATAACGGAATGATTAAACCATCAAATAAAATGCCACCATACGCAACAAAATAATGTGTATAATCTTGCTGTAAAATTTCACCAATTATTGGGTAATTTGCTTTTTGTTTTAATAAAACTTTCGCAAAAGTAAAATCTAACCAATCGGGATATAATTTAGCAATAGCACCATAAGTATATAAAATAAAAATCTGTACTATTAAAACCAAACTACACCAATTAGGCATATAATTTTTTTTAATTTTCGGATTGTATTTTACATCTAAAGAAGCATACCTATTTGCAGGCATAAAAACCATAATACTACTTAATAAAACCAGAAAATAATAATGGTTGTTATACGATGATTTTTGCATTACATAAGTTATAGACCACATAATAGTAAACGAAATAACACTAAATCTATACTTATAACCAAGCATTATAAATAGACCGAAAATACCCATAATAACGTAATACAAATACATACCATTACCAGGGAGAGGTTGTAACCATTCAAAACCAATAAAAGTAAAGGTAAACTTTGGTGCTATAAAAACACGATGTACCCAACCTGTAAAAATTGCACCAATAGATTCTAACAAACAAAGCAACCCAAAAAAGACTCTAAAAACAATTAAAGCCGAATTGTCTATTTGTTTAAACAGAAGTTTATCTAGCATAATTTATTTTTTTAACCACAAAAGGCACAAAAGTCTTATTTTTCTTTAATTATTTTTAAATCACAAAAATAAAATTCCAAATAAAAAACAAAAAACAAATATTAAATTTGTTTATTGTTACTGGTTTTTAATATTGTGTAAGACTTTTTTTGTGTTTTGACATTTTAAATATTGGAGTTTATTTGGGATTTGGAATTTTATTTTTGGGATTTTTTATTTTACCAATAGAAAAGTATAATTCCATTAATTGTTTTTAAACAAAACTTTTAAAGTTACACTTTATAACGCCAACCAAAAATATCATCCGATTTGTTTTCTTGAATGTCCGTCAATATTTTTTTGAAACGTTTTGAATATCTATCTTCTACATCCGATATTTCATAGTCTTTACCTTTATGTGAGAAATGTGTAATTGCTGTAATAACTGCTGCAGTTCCTGCACCAAACATTTCTTTTAATGTTCCGTTTTTTGCGGCTTTTTTAATTTCATCTATTGAAATTCTACGTTCTTCTACTTTAATACCTTCGTTTTTAGCAATAGCAATAATACTTTTTCTTGTAACACCATCTAAAATACGTTCGCTTGTTGGTGCAGTAATTAAAGTGTCATTTATTCTAAAAAAGATATTCATTGTGCCGGCTTCTTCCAAAAATTCATGGGTAGAATCTGTCCAAATTATCTGATCATAACCTTGTTCTATTGCCAATTGCGTTGGATAAAATTGCGCACCATAATTTCCAGCAGCTTTGGCAGCACCAACGCCACCATTTGCGGCTCTACTATAACGTTCTGCTATAACAACCTCAACATCTTTAGAATAATATTTACCCGATGGCGAACATATAATCATAAAAGTATATTCTTCGGATGGTGCAGCAAAAATACCATTACCAGAGGCAATCATAAAAGGTCTTATGTAAAGTGAATTTCCTTCCGCAGTAGGAATCCAATCTTTTTCTATGCGTAATAATGTTTCCAAACCTTCAAAAAATAATTCTTTAGGAAAAACTGGCATTGCCATTCTTTTCGCAGAAGCGTTTATTCTTTTTTGATTTTCTTCGGGTCTAAATAACCAAATTTGATCTTTAGTATCTTTATACGCTTTCATACCTTCAAAAACTGCTTGACCATAATGAAAAACACGTGCTGAAGGCGCTAATTTTAAATCTTTATAAGGTTTGATTTTAGATTTTTGCCATTTGCCATTTTTATATTTACAAATAAACATATGATCGGTAAATGTAGAACCAAATTTTCGACCATTTAATGTGGTTTTATCTAGGTTAGAAATCTGTACTTTTTTGATTTTCATAGTGCTTAAAATCGCTGTTTCCATAAATATAAATTTGTTTTGCAAAAGTACGAATTTTAAAACGTTATTAAAAGATAAATAGGTTGTAGTTATTAACTGAAAAATTAGGTACTTTTGTTATCTATTTAGTCAAATTTATAATAAAAACTTACGATTTTGAAAAGAGAATTTTTTATAACCGCAGATGGTTCTACAAGTATAAATCTACCCGATTGGAATGAACAATACCATTCAAAACATGGCGCTGTTCAAGAAGCATATCACGTTTTTATAAAATATGGTTTAGATGCTTTCGCAGATAATTCTGAAGTTAATTTATTAGAAATCGGTTTTGGTACGGCTTTAAATTGTTTTATTACTTTTCTAGAAGGTGAAAAACGGAATTTACAAATAAATTATGATGGTGTAGAAGCATATCCTGTAACTTATCAGGAGTCAAAAAACTTGAATTATATTGATATTTTACAAGCACAAAAACATAGAGATAACTTCGATAGTATTCATAAAGTTTCGTGGGAAGAATATCATCAAATCACCAAAAATTTCAAACTTAAAAAACGTCAACAAAAATTTGAGACTATTATTGATAAAAATAAATTTGATTTAATTTATTTTGATGCTTTTGGCTCTAGAGTACAACCAGAATTATGGACAGAAAACATCTTTCAGAAAATGTATGATGCTTTAAAACCAAACGGTATTTTAACTACATATTCTGCAAAAGGTTCGGCAAGAAGAGCAATGCAAAAAATTGGTTTTGAGGTCGAAAAAGTTCCTGGACCACTTTGTAAACGCGAAATGATGCGTGCTGTTAAAATTTAGAGGGAATTTAACCATAAGATTCGTGAAGTTTTACGCAAGGTTCGCAAATAAAACCATGTAGTTTAATTTTTTTAAAAAAAAACGAATTTCACAAATTTGCACGAATTCATCGTTTTAAAATTTTAACTTTACTCTTTTAATTGTTTTAAAAGGAAGCGTTTAACTTAACGGTTTCACGAAGTAAACTTTTAGTTTGCCAAAAAAAACTTATAGTTGTGGTGGTTTACTTATTTTGATTTTGAAGTAACGATTTAAATTCTTAAATCTCCAATCAACAATCTCCAATCGTTAATCATTTTAACATTTAGTCTGTTTTGGGAAAATTATTTTAAGGTAACTTAACCACCAATAGTCGACATGCTTTCGGTTACTTCTTTTCGGTTTGCTTCAGCAATAAAACCATTTTTAGGTTTCTTTTTTATGGTGTCTATAAATAATTGTTTTATTTGGTCATCACTTGCTCCATCACGAATAAAATCTCTTATATTAAATACGCCATCATCAAACAAACAGTTTTTAAATAAACCAGTTGCGGTAATTCTTATGCGATTACAATCATTACAAATAGTTCTTGTAAATGCAGGTATAATTCCGAATGAACCTAAATAACCATCAATTTTAAAATTTTTAGATGTAGAAGAAACTGCATTTTTTAAAACAATAATATTTTTATATTTCGATTTTATTTCGCCTAAAATTCTATTTAGATTCCAATTTTCTTTGGTTTTTCGTAAGCCAATTCCGTTAAACGGCATTTCTTCTATAAATCTAACGGCTAATTTTTTATGCTTAGTAAATTCTATAAAATCGTTAATTTCGTGGGTGTTAATTCCGCTTTGTACAACCACATTTAATTTTAAATTTAAACTACTTTTTTCTAATTTTTCTAAAGTATTGTAAACCTCTTTAAAAACTTTTCTACGTGTAATTTTATTAAAATTTTCTTCGTTTAAACTATCTATACTTAAATTAATGTTTTTAATTTTTAAACCTTCTAATTTTTCAATATGATTCGAAATTAATGCGCCATTAGTAGTAATATTTATTTCTTCTAATTTATTATTAAAAGAAAGGGTTTCTAAAAACGAAACAAAATCTTTTCTAACAAAAGGTTCGCCGCCAGTTAAACGCACTTTATTTACACCTAATTCACTTAAAACTCTAGTGATTCGGTACATTTCTTTATAGGTCAACAACTCTTTTCGATCAACGATGTCAATACCGTGTGCAGGCATGCAATATTGACAACGCAAGTTACAACGATCTGTAATTGCAAGTCGCAAATAGGTAATTTGTCGTCCGAAATTGTCTGTTAATATGTTATCCATTATATAAAAAAATCATTGCAAAAATAGTGATTTATATTGTGGTAATGTTTTTTTGGATGACACAATTAGTACTAAGACACAATTTTCTAAAATATTTTCTCGCAAAGTCGCAAAGGCGCAGAGATTTATGGTTTATAAAACTTAAATAATTATGATGTAAAGACGTTTTTACTTTAATACAATTTTTAGACCTTCAAGGTTTTAAAAACCTTGAAGGTCTAAATTTTGACTAAACACTAAACGATAATTTATTTAGCACCTAAAAACACCAATTCATTACAGATAATTTCTGTTACATAGCGTTTATTTCCGTCTTTATCTTCCCAGTTTCTAGTAGATAATTTACCTGCAATTGCTACTTGTTTTCCTTTGTCTAAAAACATTTCGGCAAGTTCTGCTGTTTTATTCCATGCCACTACATTAAACCAATCGGTTTTTTCAACTTTTTCACCTTGAGCATTGGTGAATTTTTCATTGGTAGCAATACTAAATTTTGCTATTTTTTTACCCGATTCTAATAATGTAATTTCTGGTTTCGCTCCTAAATTTCCGATTAGTTGCACATTGTTTCTTAACGTATTCATAAGATAAGTATTTAATAAAGGTTTTACAATTTTAATGTATCGCCTTATGTTTGTGTGAGATTATTCTCGAGTCAAAAGTCATTGGTTCGTTTCGACAGTGCAAAGAAATGCTAACTTGTAAATTTTATTCGGTTAGTAAACGATTACTTTCGTTTGTAATTAGATGTAAACGTTTATATTTAATTAATTTGTTGTAAATTCGCAGTAACTACAACTACTATAAACAAAATTATGATAAATCAATATATACACGAAGAGTGGAAAATTTTTAACTTAAAAGATTGCGACCCAAGTTTAATGACTTATAAAATTTCTAATTATGGTAACGTATTACGAAAAACCAAAACGCAAACAGAATTTAAAAAGATGACCAAATTTGCTAAAATGAAAAAATTTGATATGTTTTTTTATAAAAAAGTTGGTAACAAAGCGGCTTCCGCATATTTACACCGAAGCGTGGCAGAATTGTTTATAGAAAATAAAGAGAATAAAAAGTTTGTTATTCATTTAGATTATAATGCAGAAAATAATTCCATTTTAAATTTAGATTGGGCAACTAGAACAGAATTAAATGCACATCGTAGAAAAAACCCGAATTACAGTAACTTAAAAAATGCAAAATTAAATGAAGGAACCGTTAGAATAATTAAAAGAAAACTAGCAGACCCAAAAAACAAAACCCGTGTAAAAATGATTGCCAAACAATTTGGCATAACAACCATGCAAATTTGGCGTATAAAATCTGGCGAAAATTGGGGTTATGTAAAATTAGAAGATAATTAAACTAAAACAAATAAACTCAACTCTGTGAAATCTGCGAGTTCTGCGTGAAAAATAAAACAGTATGTTACAACAAAATTGCATAGAATGTGGCGACTCTTTTAAAGGAAGAATAGATAAAAAATACTGTTCCGATTATTGTAGAAACACCTACAATAATAAGATAAATAAAGATGCCAAAAACTTAATAAGAAATACCAATAACCGTTTACGAAAAAACCACAAAGTTTTAGCAAAACTTAATATTTCTGGCAAAACAAAAACTACAAGATCTAAATTAATAAGTCACAATTTTGATTTTAATTTTTTTACTCAAATTTATACTACAAAAACGGGTAATGTTTATTATTACATTTACGATCAAGGTTATCTAGAATTAGACAACGAAATGTATTTACTAATTAAAAGAGATTAATGAAAAAAAACAGAATATTTTTAAACGATTGGTTAGAATTAAAACCTTACCAAAATGCAACAATTACAGATTCTTATTATGTAAAGTTAACAAACGAACTAAAATCTAAATTAGATGCTAAAGATATATTAGTATTAGGTCAGTATTTAGATAATGATGAATTAGACATATTATGTTGTTTTTTAACATCTTATTTAGAAGATTTGGTGTCGGAAACAAACATTTGGAATACTTTTGTTAAAACCCACAAAAATCTGTATAACAAATACTTGCCTTTTTACGATACGACTAATTATATCTTTAATGAACCTAATTTAGAAGATATTGTTTTTTTAATTTGGTATTTTTTAAATACAATTCAAGAAGAAAAATTTATAGATTTTAACAATGGTTTTATAAAAGAAGTAGCAACAAAACTTTATGAATTAATTAATTATGAATTTGATTATGCTCCTGAAAATAAAGTGCTTAAAAAACTTTATTTTATCAATGAAAATGAAACCGATTATTATGTCATAAGAAATTTAATGGACATTGTATTTCTACAAAGTTATTTGTTTTTTACAGACCTTAAACTAAATTTATTAGAGGCAGAAGTAAATATTATTGAAAATCCTGAAATATTAAACGAAAAAAAACAAATTTATTTAAACGAAAATAGAGATGTGTTTTTACATAATTCGCATTCTAAATTATTAGCTTTTAGTGCCAAAGAATGGACTGCAAATTATTTAGGCGAAAAACACAAATTATATAATGTTATTTTAAATATTTCAAAAAGAATTGAAGGTTATTTTTTATATAAATTTGAAGATGAAGATAGCGTAACCTTAGAACATATAGCTTCAGATAAATTGTTTAAAGTAACAAAAGAATCTATTAACCCTGATTTAATAAAAAACCACGATGCAATTATATATATGGGTTTGGTTAGACTTAAAGAAGAGTGGTGGTTTTCGGGTGTTCAATTTGTAATGGATTTTAATGCCGATTTAATTTTAGACGAAAAAAATTCAGCAAAATCAAAACAAATGGTTAGTTTTTTAGACCATAAAGTTAGAAAAAAAGAATTTGAAGAAACACAATTAATACAACTTAATATATTTAAAAAGTTAAATAATAACTATCCTATTGCATTTCTACCTTCCAAAAACATTGAACCATTTATAAGTGACAACGTATCACTTTATAATAAAGGTTTAAAACTTTCAAAAAAAGATATTAAAAAGGCACAAAAAAGAATTAAAACGAAAGGTTATTTTGGCGGTTTAGAAGATGAAGTAGTCGATTTCAGTACAATTACAGACACAGGTTTGGTGTTTTTTAATCCCAAAAGTGGTATCGAGATAGCTTTTGAAATAAATAGTGCATTTTCGTTACCAAATAATCCTTATTTTAATTTAGATGAAAGTAATGATGATATAATGCATCTATTAATATCTAAAGAGTTTTCAACCGAATTAGTTTATTATTGTATTGAAAATTGCCAAAGTAAACTGCATTTTTTCAAAAAAGGAAAAGGAAAAATATTTAAAAAGGATTTAGACTTTTTATTACGATTCTGGAAATGCGAAAATTACAAAAGCACACCTTTAGTAACTTATATTTAATAATAAAACCTCACTAAAAATGAAATCAAACTACACCAAAGTAATTTCGTTATTAATAATTATTACTACTATTTACTACAGTTTCTATGCACTTTTACCAAATAAAATAAGTGATAAAAATACAGATATCACTAAATTTTCTACAGAAAGAGCTTTAGTACATTTAAAAGAAATTGCACAAAAACCACATTATGTTGGTACAAAAGAACACACTAAAGTAAAAAATTATTTAATAGTTCAATTAGAAAAATTAGGTTTGCAAGTTTCGGTTCAAAATCAAGTGGCGATAAATAAAAAGTGGCGCGCTGGTGTAAAGGTAGAAAATATTATTGCTAAAATTGAAGGTTCAGACCCGAAAAGTAAATCTGTAGTTTTATTAACACATTACGATTCCGCAGTACATTCTGCAATTGGCGCAAGCGATGCTGGATCTGGAGTTGTTACCATTTTAGAAGGCGTTAGAGCATATTTAGCAACAAACCCAAAACCTAAAAATGACATTATTATATTATTTACCGATGCCGAAGAAATAGGTTTATTAGGCGCAAATGCCTTTGTAAATCATCATGCTTGGGCAGACAATGTTGGGTTGGTTTTAAATTTTGAAGCGCGTGGTTCTGGCGGACCAAGTTATATGTTATTAGAAACTAACGGCGGAAACAAAGAATTAATTAAAGCATTTAATAAAGCAAAACCGAATTTTCCTGTAGCAAATTCGTTAATGTACAGTATTTATAAAGCCTTGCCAAACGATACGGATTTAACCGTTTTTAGAGAAGATGCCAACATTAACGGCTTTAATTTCGCATTTATAGACGATCATTATGATTACCATACAGAACAAGATAATTACCAAAGATTAGACCGAAATACTTTAGAGCAACAAGGCGATTATCTAATGACTTTATTACCATATTTTGCCAATGCTAACCTAGAAAATTTAAACGAAACAGCCGATTTAATTTATTTTTCATTTCCTAAAATGGGCTTGATAACTTATCCGTTTTCATGGGTTTTAGCAATGTTTATTATCGGCGCAATTTTATTTTTTATCATCACTTTTATTGGTGTTCAAAAAAACAAACTAACCACTAAAGCTATGTTTGCAGGTTTTATCCCTTTTTTGGGTTCGTTGTTAATCTCAGGTTTAGTAGTGTTTTTTGGTTGGAAATTAATAAAAATAATCCATCCGCAATACAACGATATTTTACATGGGTTTACCTATAATGGGCATTTATATATAACCGCTTTTGTTTGTTTAACTTTAGCAATTTTATTTTGGTTATACAAACGATATTTCAAACAATATAGCGCAGAAAACTTACTAGTTGCCCCATTATTTATTTGGGGAATTATCAACTTACTAATTGTTATTTATTTAAAAGGTGCAGGATTTTTTATTCTACCAGTATATTTAGCATTAGCATCTTTAGCTATTTTACTTTTTTCGAAAGAAAACAGCAAAGTAAAAATATATAGCATCACAATTTTAGCAATACCAACATTAATAATTTTTACACCATTAATTAAGATGTTTCCTGTTGGTTTAGGTTTAAAAATGCTGGTAATAAGTGCCGTTTTTGTGGTGCTTATTTTCGGTTTATTAGTGCCTTTATTTCGTTATTATAAAAACACCAAAAAACTAAGTTATCTGTTTTTAATATTAAGTGGTATTGCATTTGTAACTGCTTCGCTTAAAGCGGATTATTCCATAGATAGAAAACAACCAACTAGTTTAATATACCTTATTGATGCCGATAAAGGCGAAGCTTATTATGCCTCTTACGAATCTAAAGTAAATACATTTAATGAAGCCTATTTAACTAACGACCCAACAAAAGGTAGTTTTGATAAAGGAACTACAGCAAGTAAATATAATTCCCGTTTTAAATTGCATAAAAAAACGAATGTTTTAGGTTTAAAAGAACCAATTATTACTAAATTATTAGATACTATAATCGACAACAGTAGACAGATTGGTCTGCGGATAATTTCACAACGAAATTCTAACCGATTAGAATTATTGGTAAAAGACTCCTTAAACTTTAAAGAGTTTATTGTAAACGGAGAAAATTTAAGAAAGAAAAAAGATGGTGAATTTCTTTTCCATACTGGTAAACGTAAAAACTTATTAAGTTACTACTTTACAGAAAATGATTCCATTTTAAATCTAAATTTTGTACTGCCCAAAAACGAAAACCCAAGCATTACAATTTACGATACTAAGTATGATTTATTCACCAATAAATTATTAAATATAAAACCAAGAACCGATGCTAAAATGATGCCAACACCATTTGTTATTAATGATGCGACAATAATTAGGAAAACAATAAAGTTATAGTTTTATGTTACCTGCCATAAAAAAATATTTAAAAGTTCGTCTTTAGAGAACAAAAGTATTATATTTGCATCAGAAAGGAAAATATGAAGCGAATAATAGCAAAAAGAACTTTGCGGAAATTTTGGGAAAAACACGCAGATTCGGAACAATATTTGAAAACGTGGTACGAAACTACAAAAAACTCAAATTGGTACTCTCCGAATGATATAAAAAAAACTTATATCAAAGCAAGTATCTTAAAAGATAGTAGAGTTGTTTTTAATATAAAAGGAAATTCCTATCGACTTATTGTAAAGTTTAACTATGCCAGACAATGGGCATTTATTAGATTTATTGGAACTCACACTGAATATGATAATATTAATGCAGATACAATTTAAAATATAGAATTATGGAAATTAAACCTATCAAAACAGAAAAAGATTATGAAAAAACAATTAAAAGACTTGATTTAATATTTGATGCATCTCCAAATTCAAAAGAAGGAGATGAAGCGGAAATTTTATCAATGTTAATTGATAATTATGAAAATAAATATTTCCCAATTGAAGCACCAGACCCAATTGAAGCAATTAAAATCAGAATGGAAGAAATGAACTTAAAGCAAAAAGATTTGGTTGGAGTAATTGGCGGTAAGAGTAGAGTCTCTGAAATTTTAAATAAAAAGAAAAAATTAACGGTCGAAATGATACGAGAATTGGAAAAAATTCTTCATATTTCTGCTTCAGTTCTTGTGAATAATTATCAATTAGCAAGTTAGAAAAACAAAGGGTAATAATGTGTAACAGATAATTGCGGTTTTGTGCTTAATCCAAAATATAGTGTTTTTACAAAGTTAAGTGTTTAACCAAAAGTTCCAAACATTTAAAATCCGCAACTCCAGTTACACTGTCGTTAGAATTAATTTCGGTTTCCGTAGAATTTACCCATATAATTATTCTGCAAAAATCTGTGGGACTTTTTTCGTGATACAACCAAAATAATTAATGTGGTAATTTACTTTTAACGGCATGATATAATACTGCGCCAAGCATAGCGCCAAAAAGAACAATTAATATAGCGAAAACTCCTTGACCTAATAATACATAAAATGGCCCAGGACATGCGCCTGCTAATGCCCAACCTAATCCGAATAAAATACCACCAATTATATTTCTATATTTCCCAGATTTTTTTGGAGTAAATTCAATTACATTTCCATCTATGGTTTTTAAATTTGTCCTTTTTATTATTTGAACCAATATAATACCTAAAACAACTGCCGAACCAATAATACCATACATATGAAAGGATTGAAATTTAAACATTTCAAATATTCTATACCAAGAAATTGCTTCAGATTTTGATAATATAATACCAAAAAATATACCTGCGAGTAAAAATTTTATTAACTTCATAATTTTAATTTAGTGCCTAGAGTTATGAGTACTTAAAGTGCCTAAAGTTTAGTTTGGCGATGTTTAAGTGTTTTTTTCTAATGCGTTTTAATAATTTATTTGACTGAAAATTTAACTTTAGGCACTTATAACTTTAGCGCACTTTAAATACTTTTTCAAGAAAATATTAAAGGATAAATAAACCAAGTCATTGTTAAGCCGCCTATAAAAAAACCAACAACTGCTATTAATGATGGTAATTCTAACATACTCAAACCTGTTATTGCATGACCTGACGTACAACCGCCAGCATATCTTGCACCAAAACCAACTAAAACACCTGCAATTAATAATATCGAAATTCCTTTTATAGAAAGTAAATTAATATTAAAAAGTTCTTCTGGCATATATGTTTTCCCTGCATTTTGAAAACCTAATTCGTTTAAATCAGCAATTGTTTGAGCACTTATTGCAACCGTTTTATCTGGCGTTAAATAATTCATTGCTATAAAACCACCAATTACTAAACCTACCATAAAAGTGAGATTCCAGGCATTTTTTTTCCAGTCAAATTTAAAGTGATCTACTAGTTTTCCGGCACCAAGCATTGCGCAAGTAGTTTCTAAATTAGTAGAAATCCCTAATCGTTTACCGAAATAAAACATTAAAAACATAGATAATGAAATCAATGGTCCTGCAACATACCAAGGCCAAGGTTGAAAAATGAATTCCATAAAAGTATAATTTTGGTTAGTTTACCAAAATTATATAATTTATTATTTAAAAATGTAGCATTTGTTACAGAAACATGACAATTATCATATTTTGATAAAGTAAAAGTATGGTTTTTAACAACTAAATGTTTCCAAATATTTAGATTTTTGTTAATATTCTAAAACTTCAATTTTCTTACGAAATAATTTTATTTTCCCTTCGTTTTCTAATTGTTTTAAAAGTCTAGAAACAACAACTCTAGAGGTATTTA
>CAYQTF010000002.1:0-43984 GCA_964420345.1 uncultured Flavobacteriaceae bacterium | reverse complement strand
AATAAAATGTAATTTTTATGTAACATATATGTAAAAACAAAGTCTTTAACATAGGATTAACATTTATTTATGACAATTTAAGTTAGAATATAAATAGTTTTGAACATCCCCAAAATCAATCTACATGACAAGACTTATCTTATTATTAGTATTGCTATTTACTATCGCAATTTTTGCACAAGATAATATTGCACATAAAGAGTATCAAATTATTAGAGTTGAAAATCCTCCAAAAATAGATGGTAATTTAGATGATGATGCATGGAAAAATGCAAATATTGCAACCGATTTTGTAATGTTTAGACCAAGATCAAACGAACCTGAACCAGATAATATTAAAACCGAAGTTAAAATTGTATATGATGATAATGCCATTTATTTTGGTGCTTATTTACACGATGATAAAATGGATGAAGTCCCGATGGAGTTTCAAACCAGAGACAATTTTGGTAATGCCGATTTTTTTGGAATTGTATTAAATCCGTTAAACGATGGTATTAATCAAACACAATTTTTTATTATGAGTACTGGCAATCAAAATGATGCTATAGTTTTGCCTAATGGCAGAGAAGATTGGTCTTGGAATGCCGTTTGGAGTAGTGCAGTAAAAGTAGTAGATGATGGTTGGCTAGTTGAAGTAAAAATACCTTACGCTGCATTGCGTTTTCCCAATAAAAATGTACAAACTTGGGGTTTGAATTTTCATAGAAAACATCAAAAAAACAGAGATCAATATACATGGAATTTTATTGACCGTAATGGCGGTAGTATTGCACTTTTCGATGGTGTAATAAACGGAATTGAAAACGTAAAACCACCTGTAAGACTAAGTTTTAATCCGTTTGTAACTGCAGCAACAACTACTTTTGATGGCGAAACAGAATTTGATTGGTCAGCAGGTTTAGATATAAAATATGGTTTGACCGAAAATTTTACATTAGATCTAACTTTAATTCCTGATTTTGGCCAAGTAGCGTTTGATGATGTTATTTTAAATTTAGGACCTTTTGAGCAATTTTTTTCAGAACAAAGAGCTTTTTTTACCGAAGGAACCGATTTATTTGGCAAAGGTGATTTTTTCTACTCAAGAAGAATTGGTAATGCACCTATTGGAAGTTCTAATATTGAAACTGAAAATACAGAAACTATTACCGAAACAGTTATAGATAACCCAAATAAAGTAAATTTATTAAATGCTTTAAAGGTTTCTGGTAGAACTGCAAAAGGTTTAGGCGTAGGTTTTTTTAATGCAATTACCGAAAAAACAGAAGCAACAATTAAAAAAACAGAAACTATTACTAATGATTTAGGTGAAGAAGAAGAAATTACAACGAGTAGAAAAGTAGTTACCGAACCATTTTCAAATTACAATGTATTAGTTATCGATAAACAATTTAATAAAAATTCATCGGTTACTTTTGTAAATACAAATGTTTTACGAACTGGCCATTTTAGAGATGCAAACGTTACAGGTTTGTTGTTTGATTTAAAAACAAAAAATAATAAATATGGTGTTGAAGGTGGTTTGGCAATGAGTAATATTTATGAAGGTAACGATGCAAACCCGATAACTGGTTTAGAAGGCAATTTTGGAATAGGTAAATTAAATGGTCAAAATCAATATGGAGCAGAAGTAAGTTTTAAAAACGAAAAATATGATAAAAATGATTTAGGTTTTATGCGAAATAACAATGAATTAGAAATTGAAGTATTTTATTCGTTTAGACAAATTGAACCAAAAGGGAAATTTAATAACTACGGCTTAAATTTTTGGGGAGATTTAGATTATTTGATGCACTTAGATAAAGATCATGTCAGTTACCAAGAAAAATCAAATACTTACACAGGCAACAGAGTTGGGTTTAATTCTTGGTTCAATACTAAAAAACAATTGTCTTTTGGCTTTAATGCTAATACAAGTATAGGCGCACAATATGACTATTTTGAACCTAGAGTTGTAAATCGTTTTTATAAATTGAAACCTAGTTATGGCATAAACCAGTGGGTTTCTACTGACTATAGTAAAAAGTTTGCTTTTGATGTAAATTGGTTTTATGGTGCTAGACATAATGAATCTAGAACTTTTTTTAATTTTGGTTTAAGACCTAGATATAGAATTAATAACAAGTTTTCGGTAAATTATAATTTTAGAATTGGCATTGCAAGAAATCAAAAAGGTTACGTAATTATAGATGATAATGATGCTATTATTTTTGGTAATAGAGATTCAGAAAGTATGACAAACTCCATTGGTGCAAAATATAATTTTAATACCAAGTCTGCTTTATCATTATCTTTTAGGCATTTTTGGCGACCAGTAACTTATGATGACCAGTTTTTTAAATTAAAAATTAATGGTGACTTAGAAGAAAGCGATTATGCACAATTTGAAAACAATAATGCCAATTTAGAAGACGATATTAATCATAATATCAATTTTAATTCGTGGAATTTAGATCTTAATTTTAATTGGGAGTTTGCTCCAGGAAGCCAATTAATTGCTTTGTATAGAAATAGTATTTTTAGCCAAGACAGTCAATCGCATCTTATGTTTACCGACAATTTAAATGATTTATTTCAAGAAGAAATTTCACATAATTTTTCTATAAAATTAATTTATTTTTTAGATTATAATCAAGCAAAAAATTGGTTATAAAATTTTGTGTTTTAGACATAGACTAGAATTTTAAAACCCCAATCTTTAAGGATTATTGTCCTTTTCGGGGTTTTATTTGCCTAAAATATAACTTATTTATATGATATACAGATATTTATTTTATTTTAAAAGTGCCTAAATAAAGCAAAACCTCAAAAACGAATTTCATTTTTGAGGTTTTTGAATTTGAGGAAATATATATTATTTAATCATCTGTTTTTAAATATAAATATATTTTATTAGTCTTCTTTTGCCCAATTTTCATTTTCTAAAACTAATTTTTTATATACATATGCTTTCATACCTTGCATTATTGGTATAATTAAAAATATCACTAAAAACATGAAAAAACTTGCTAAATATGAAGAAATAAATCCTAAAATAAGAGAGACAACACCGATACCTAACATTAGCACAAAACTTGATAAGAAAACACTCATTTTATTATTATACATTAACTTATTACTTAAAGATAATGCTTTTAATGGATGTACTTCTTTATCTATAAGTAAGTAAACACCTAAAGAAAATGCAACTCCTATTACAATCCCTGGAATTATCATAAATATAAACCCAAAATAAATTGCCATCATCATTAATCCCATAAGTATGAAAAATTCACCCATATATTTTCTATTCTTTGCATCAAAAATTGATGTTGGAGAGATCGTTTTTCCTTTTGCCATTTCTACTGGTAACATCGTCATCCCAATAGTTGTTCCAACATTTAAATAAGGTATCCAAAATGTTAATACATATAATATTGTTGATAAAATTAAAGGTACGAAATTCTTAACACCAATCTCAATACCGTTTTTAATAATTTCACTTACGCTTAATTTATTCATGATTTTTCGGTTTAGTTAATTTTCCTACTCTTAAGGTTTTTCGGTAACACCTCGTTTTTAATGGTCTCTGAACTCCATTTTATTTTTTAAGTTTTCCAAATATACAATTTTAATTGATTCTATTATTTAATAGTTTAAATTATCATTAGTTGGTATCTTTTTTTTTGAACCACAAAAGGCACAAAAGTTAAAAAAGTCTTATGTGACCTTTTGTGTCTTTTGTGGTTAATTATTATTTTTAATTTAACATTTTTTCAAAATCAGTTTCGTTAATAATTTTAATGTCTAATTTTTCGGCTTTTACTTTTTTGGCTGGTCCCATTTTATCGCCTGCAATTAAATAATCTGTTTTACTTGATAATGAACCTGAGTTTTTTCCGCCATTATCTTCAATTGCTTTTTTTAATTCATTTCTAGAAAATTTTTCAAAAACTCCAGAAACTACAAATTTTAGACCTTCTAATTTATTAGAAACTTTTGTATCGTCTTCAAACAATTCAAATTGTAAACCAACTTGTTTCAGTTTATCTATTAGCATTAAATTAGAAAGATCTCCAAAAAATTCAACCACACTTTCTGCTATTCTTTCGCCTATTTCATCGACATTTTTTAAATCTTCAAAATTGGCGTTTTGTAAAGCGTCCATCGTTTTATAATGCTTTGCTAATTTCTTTGCAACGGTTGCACCAACAAAACGAATACCAATACCAAATAACACTTTCTCGAAAGGTGTTTTTTTGGATTCTTCTAAGCCTAAAATAATATTTTTAGCCGATTTTTCTGCCATTCTTTCTAACGGAATGATTTGTTCTACTTTTAAATCGTATAAATCTGCATAGTTATTTACTAAATTATTATCGAATAACAATTCTACGGTTTCTGCACCAATACCATCAATATTCATTGCTTTTCTAGAAATGAAATGTTGTATTTTACCTACAATTTGTGTTTTACAACCAAACTCGTTTGGACAATAATGTTTTGCATCGCCTTCGGTTCTAATTAATTCTGTATCACAATCTGGACAATGTGTTGCGTATTTAAAAGTTTGAGAATCTGCTGGTCTTTTATCTAAATCTACTCCTACTATTTTAGGAATTATTTCACCGCCTTTTTCTACAAAAACGATATCGTTTATTCTTAAATCGAACAACTCAATTTGATCTGCATTATGCACAGATGCTCTTTTTACGGTTGTTCCTGCCAATTCTACAGGTTCTAAATTAGCAACTGGCGTTATTGCGCCAGTTCTACCAACTTGATACACAATACTTTTTAATTTAGTAGAAACTTGTTCCGCTTTAAATTTGTATGCGATTGCCCATTTTGGTACTTTTGAAGTGAAACCTATTTCATTTTGATAATGTAAGGAGTTTACTTTTATTACAATACCGTCGGTTTCATACGGTAACTCATTTCGTTTTATATCCCAAATTTTTACATACTCTAAAACTTCATCAATAGTATTGCATTGTTTTATTTCATTTGGCACTTTAAAACCTGCGTTACGGGCATTTTCTAAAATATTAAAATGTGTTTCGTAATTCAAATCTTCCGTGACAACGTGATATAGTAAACAATCTAAAGGTCGTTTTGCAACTTCTGTACTGTCTTGTAATTTTAGACTTCCGCTTGCTGTATTTCTAGGGTTTCTATACGGTTCTTCGTTATTTGAAATGCGTTCTTCATTCATTTTATGAAAACCTTTAAACGGTAATATTATCTCACCACGGATTTCAAAATCACTTAAAAATTCTTTACTTATTTCTAACGGAATTGATTTAATAGTTTTGATATTTGCTGTAACATTATCGCCTACAAAACCATCACCACGTGTTACGGCAGTGTGTAATTTGTGATTTTTGTAAGTTAAATTTATAGATGCGCCATCGTATTTTAATTCGCAAGTGTACGTTAATTTCTCTACGCCTGTTGCTTTTAAAACACGTTTTTCCCAATCTAACAAATCTTCTTTGGAATATGAATTTGCCAAAGAATACATTCGATTTAAATGTGTGAGGTTTTCAAAATTTTTGGTAATTGTTCCTCCAACTCTTTGTGTAGGAGAATTTTCATTAAAAAATTGTGGATTTTCGTCTTCTAATTTTTGAAGTTCTGTAAGTTTTATATCAAATTCATAATCTGAAATTGTCGCATTATCTAACACATAATAATTATGATTATGCTGATTTAATTCTTTACGTAATTGAATTATTTTTTTTTTAATCGAATCTAGCATATACAATGTAGGTCTTACAGGTTTTGAAATCTATTTATTGATGGTCATTAATTTCAACTACAATAAAAATAGATGCCGATTTAAAATATCCAAATGCTCTGTATTTTCCTGTAATTCTAAAATAATAACCATTAAAAGATTTAGGTTGGCGTTTTTTAAATGAAATTTGCAAAAAGTTTCTGTTTTCTAAATTACTTTTTGCTTTCTTGTATTGTTTTATAATATTTCTTTTTTCAAGGTATTCTCGAACTCCTTTTTCTTCAACAACAATTAATTTATCCATAAAATCAAATATTATCGAAATCTTCTAATGGACGATCTTTATTTTCATCAGAATGTTTTTTTAATTTTTGACTTATTTTTTTATCCCTAATTGGAAATAAGTAAGTATAACCTAAAGAGTCTAACAATTTTTGTAATGCTTCTTGAGGGTTTTTAACATTAATATTCTTATCTTCTAAGCCATCTTTTATTGTTATTGTTGTCATTGTATAAATTTTAACAAATATAATGATTATATAATAAAAATAGATTAATTTTTTTAATCTAAAACCTATTAGTTCAAAAGTCTATATATAATTATTTCAAAACTTCAATTACTTTATCATAATTTGGTTCGTCTGCAATTTCTTTAACTTGTTCTGTATGTATAATTTTATGATTTTCATCTAAAACAATAACAACTCTTGAAAACAGGTTTGCTAATGGACCGTTTTTAATGGTTAAACCATAATTTTCACCAAATTTACCATTATTAAAATCGGATAAAGTTTCTACATTATCTATTCCTTCAGCACCACAAAATCTTGCTTGAGCAAATGGTAAATCTCTAGAAATACATAAAACTTTAGTGTTTTTTAATTCGGACGCTTTTTTATTAAATGTTCTAACCGAAGTCGCACAAGTGCCTGTATCTATACTCGGGAAAATATTTAACACTAATCGTGTGCCTTTATAATCGTTTAGATTAGTTGAAGATAAATCGTTTTTTATAAGATTAAATTCGGTTGCTTTTGAATTTATTGTTGGTAATTCGCCAATAGTTTCTATTAGACCGCCATGTAATGTTAATTTTGCCATTGTAATTATTAGTTTTTTAATTCTTGTTCTGCGTCTTTAATCATTTTATCGTTTGGTAAGATAACGACATTTACTCTACGGTTTTTTGCTCTACCTTCGGTAGTCGTATTATCGTATTTTGGTTGGTTTTCTCCGTACCAACTTGTTGTGAATCTTGTAGCGTTTAAACCTTTAGTTGTTATAAAATAACTGGTTACTGCATTTGCTCTATTTTCAGAAAGTTTCATATTTAAAGAGTCTGAACCACTACTATCTGTATGACCAACTACAGAAACATTTGTATCTGCATACTCATTTAAAACATTAGATAATTTATCTAAGGTTACTTGTGATTTTGCATTAATATCAAATTTATTAGTATCAAAATAAACACCACTATTTTCATCAAAAGTAATTATGATTCCTTCATCAACTCTTTCTACTATTGCACCTGGAATTTCTTCTTCGATTTTTTGTGCTTGCTTGTCCATTTTTTGACCTAACAAAACACCAACAGTTCCACCAACAACACCACCAATTACAGCACCAAGTTCTCCATTGCCACCTTTACCTATATTATTACCTAAAATTGCGCCCAAAATTGCGCCACCTGCAACACCTATTACTGCTCCTTTTTGTTTATTATTTGCATTTTGAGTTGCTGTACAACTAGACAATTGTATCATAATTGTAATTGCAAATGCAATTAGCATCGTATTTTTAATTATTGTTTTCATATTTTTATTATTTATTTTAATTCGTTATTTTAATTCGTTATTTTTGAAAAGTTCATATTTATTGTAAATGGTTTTCCGTCAACGGATACTGTTTGTTTCCATTGCATTGTTGCGTCTGACAATTCAGACAAATTCATTCTAAAACCTCTATTATAATCATCTGATTTATATTTTTCATTCGTCGGTTTTAATAAAAACGCATACAGACCATTGTCTTTATTTACTTCTTGAATGGTAAATCTAAAAAAGCGACTTCCTGTATTACAATCGGAATTATTTATAGCATAATTACCTGTATTGTTGTTTGGTATAAAATGCCATAAACTACCTTCAAAACATTCTTTTGAGGTATCATTTAGTAACGTAACATTAAATGTTCCTTCTTCGCTATAAGTAATATTGTCTAAAGTCCAATCGCCTTTAATGACTTTTTTAGATTGAATTACTGTTTTAGGAGTACTACATGACACTGCAATTACAACTAAAGTTACTAATAGTATTATTTTTTTCATAATTGTTTTTTTTTAAATTCTGCATAAATATATTAATTTCTTTTATATTAAAGTAATTTAAAACCATAAAAGGTTTAAATACTTAATTCTGTTAAGGTTTAAAACTCAAATGGAATTAAATATTTTTAACAAAAAAGACCTCACAGGTTTTGAAAACCTGTGAGGTCTAGTATAACAGATTCTGAAACTAGTTCATGATAAGGGTTATTAAACTACACCTTGATCTAACATAGCATCGGCAACTTTTACGAAACCTGCTATATTTGCACCTTGCACATAATCTACATAACCATCTTTACGAGTTCCGTAAGCTACACATGAAGCGTGAATGTCGCTCATAATTTGTTTTAATTTATCGTCTACTTCTTTTCTTGTCCAATTAAAACGAAGAGAATTTTGACTCATTTCTAAGCCACTTGTAGCAACACCACCAGCATTAGATGCTTTTCCTGGAGCAAATAATATTTTTGCTTCTTGAAAAACAGCAATCGCATCTGGTGTACAAGGCATATTTGCACCTTCGGCAACACAAACTGTTCCGTTAGCAACTAATGTTTTTGCTTCAGCATCGCTTAATTCGTTTTGAGTTGCACAAGGATAAGCAACATCACATTTTACAGACCAAGGTCTTTCGCCTTTAAAGTATTTTGCATTTGGATATTTAGCGACATATTCGCTAATTCTACCACGTTTTACATTTTTAAGTTCCATTACAAATGCTAATTTATCTGTATCAATTCCGTCAGCATCATAAATATAACCACCAGAATCTGATAAAGTAACTACTTTTCCGCCAAGTTCTGTGATTTTTTCTGTTGCAAATTGTGCAACATTACCAGAACCTGAAACTACCGCAGTTTTTCCTTTTAAAGAATCTCCGTTTGTTCCTAACATCATATCTGAGAAATAAACCGCACCATAACCTGTTGCTTCTGGTCTTATTAACGAACCGCCATAACTCATACCTTTGCCAGTTAAAACACCAACAAATTCGTTACGTAATTTTTTATATTGACCGAACATAAAACCTATTTCTCTTCCGCCAACACCAATATCTCCTGCAGGTACATCTGTATTTGCACCAATATGTCTAAATAATTCACTCATAAAAGATTGGGTAAAACGCATAACTTCGATATCTGATTTTCCTTTTGGATTAAAATCAGAACCACCTTTTCCGCCACCCATAGGTAACGTAGTTAAAGAATTTTTGAAAACCTGTTCGAATCCTAAAAATTTTAAAATAGAAAAATTTACGGAAGGGTGAAAACGTAAACCACCTTTATATGGGCCAATTGCTGAATTAAATTCAACGCGATAACCTCTATTTACTTGTGTTTTACCATTATCATCTATCCAAGGCACTCTAAACATGATTGTTCTTTCTGGTTCAATCATTCTTTCTAGCAACATTTTGTCTTGATATTTAGAATTGTCTTCAATAAAAGGAATTATTGCTTCGGCAACTTCGTGAACTGCTTGCATAAATTCTGGTTCGTTTGGATTCTTTGCGTTAGCATAATCCATAAACGCTTTAATTTTATTTTTCATCTCTTTATTTATGAGTTAATTGTAATTAAATTTTAACAGGTCAAAGATAATTAAATTTTAGATTAAAAATATTGATTGCTATAAAATAAATTTTACAATAGAAATAAAATTTATTCTTCCTTTAAAACCCTTAATGACTCTTCAATATGTTTATTAATATTTGATTTTCTACTGTAATAAATGTATTTAATAATACCATATTTATCAATAATAAAAGTATAACGTTTTGGATTTTTTGATAAAAATAATCTAGGAACACCAAATATTTTTCTAATTTCACTATCTCTATCTGCTAAAATAGGGTATTGCAATTGGTTTTTTAAAGAAAACTCTTTATGGGTTACTAAATAACCTGGATTTATACCAACAACAATAGCATCTAAATCTATAAATTTAGAATAATTATCTCTAAACGAACATGCTTGTGCTTCGCAAACTGGAGCATTATCCTTTGGGTAAAAAAATAATACAATAGCTTTTTTACCAATATAGTCTTTGTTATTAAACTCTTTTCCATTTTGATCTAATAAAGAAAAATATGGAACTCCATAACCTACTTTTAATTTAGTTTTTTGTGCATTTGTTTGGATTACTGCTATTAATGCAATGAAACAAAATAGGTTTGTAATTTTATTTATTGATGATTTGTTTAATTTTTTTACTATAAAAAGAACTTTCATAATGTCATATTTTTAGATTATTAACATTGCAAAAATAGAGTCTAATATTTCGTAAAAGTGTTACATATCTAACAAAAAGACGATTAATTATTACAGCACTACCAAAATTTTAATGGTAAAATAAATTAATAATCTCGCCAAATCGCAGAGTTACAAATTTGTAGTTTTTAGTTATATAAATGTGACGCACGTATTTCTAAAAAAAGTTACCCTATTTTCATTTTACCGATATAAATTCGGCATTAAAAACAGTAGAAAAGTGTTTTTTAATTTTTTGTTTTATATCTATAACATTAACTTTCGTTCTTAATTCTACTTCTAAAGAAGTTACTGATTTCCCTCTAATACCACAGGGAATAATATGATCAAAATAACCTAAATTTGTACTTACATTTAATGCAAAACCATGCATGGTAACCCAACGCGAAGTTCGTACACCTAAAGCACAAATCTTACGAGCAAATGGTGTGCCGACATCTAACCAAACACCTGTTTCGCCATCACTTCGCTCGCCTTTTAAACCATATTCTGCAATAGTTTTAATGATAACTTCCTCTAAATTACGCATATAAATATGAATATCGGTTTTAAAATTATCTAAGTCTAGAATAGGGTAACCAATGATTTGTCCTGGACCATGATAGGTAATATCGCCACCACGATTAGATTTAAAAAACTGAATTCCTTTTTTTTGTAATTGATTTTCGGATAATAATAAATTATTTATATCACCACTTTTACCAATAGTAAATGTATGTGGATGTTTTGTGAACAGAAAATAATTTGGTGTTGGTTTTTTACTATCAGAATTTCTGTTTTCTAATTTTAAATCTATTATTTCTTGAAATAGTTCATTTTGAATATTCCAAGCATTTTTATAATCTTGTAAACCAATATCTTTTAAAATTATTTTTTGCATTAATATTTTTGATAATTTAGAGTTACAAATATCATAAATTTTCTTATATTTATATGAATTTAAAAACGAAAATTATGGAACGCAAAATAAGATTATTATATGTAGGAAGCATGATTACTTTAAGAGCAATACAGCATTTTTTAGACAAAGAAAAAATTGACAATATGATTAAAGACATTGTCGAATCTGGTAGATTAGCAGGTTTTGGAACTAGTATTTCTTCGGATGAGATTTATGTTTTCGAAAAAGATTTTGAGAAAGCAAGAGAAGTGTTAGATGTGTTTTTAAATAAAAATGAAAATTAATACGAAAAGCATTTTTTTATCTAAAAATATAAAATATATTTGCAACCTCAAAAATTGGCCTCGTGGCGCAACTGAATAGCGCACTTGATTACGGCTCAAGAGGTTACAAGTTTGAATCTTGTCGAGGTCACTTTAAATAAAAAACTCAATGCTTGGCATTGAGTTTTTTTTTTATGAAAAAGTTATTTTATTTTATTGGCGGATAAACAGCCATAATCTCAGTAACAAACTCTTTAATTCTTATTTCTTTTTTTTCTATTTTTTTACTAGTACTTAATGCGCCTTTTCCGACACCTTGCCATAACAAAGTTTTTTTATTACTATCAATTAAATCAATAAGTAAAGTGCCTTCTACGTAATTTGAATAATTATTTTGCCAATTTGAACCGTAATAATTTGGAAACCAAAAATTATCATTATAAACATTTACATGTTTTTTCGATTTAGCAAAAATACTTACCAAAATATCTGGCTTATTAGATTTTGTCATTCCTTTTGCAATTAATTCGGATTCGATAGCGCGTAAAATTCTTTTTTTATCTATATCGGATATTTTAGATTTATCGATACCTTTTTTATAAAAAGCAAAGGTTTTGTATTGGCTAAAATCTGTTTCACTATCATAATCTGAAGTTACTCTAACCGAAACACAAGATGTTAAAAATAAAGTAATTAAACCGATTAATGCTACTAATTTAAATGCTTTCATGATAGTTGTTTTATGAGTTAATATAATTCATCTAGCAAAGAATCATCTACTAAATTAGGCAATGTAACTTTTAAATTAGGTTCCATTTCCATTGCTTTTTTTGCAGTAAAAATAGCACCTTTGTTTCTTGCCCAATTTCTTCTTGCAATTCCGTTATTTACATCCCAAAAAAGCATGGCTTTTAATCTTTTCTCTGCTTCTTTAGAACCATCAAGAACCATACCAAATCCGCCATTAATAACTTCGCCCCAACCAACGCCACCGCCATTATGTATCGAAACCCAAGTTGCGCCTCTAAAACTATCGCCAATTACATTTTGTATTGCCATATCTGCTGTAAATTGTGATCCATCATAAATATTTGCAGTTTCTCTGTATGGCGAATCCGTACCTGAAACATCATGATGATCACGACCTAAAACAATAGGTTCAGAAATAGTACCATTTTCTATCGCATCATTAAATGCTTTGGCTATTTTTAGTCGCCCTTCGGCATCTGCATATAAAATTCGTGCTTGCGAACCAACTACTAAATTGTTTTGTTTAGCACCTTTTATCCATTGAATATTATCCAACATTTGTTGCTTAATTTCTTTAGGTGAAGTTTTTATTAACTCTTCTAAAATTTTTAAAGCAATTACATCCGTTTTGTCTAAATCTTCGGCTTTTGCTGAAGTACAAACCCATCTAAAAGGGCCAAAACCATAATCAAAACACATTGGTCCCATTATGTCTTCTACGTAACTTGCGTATTTAAAACCACTTGGTGTGTCTGCTAAAATATCTGCTCCAGCACGTGATGCTTCTAATAAAAAAGCATTTCCGTAGTCAAAAAAGTAAGTGCCTTTTGCGGTATGTTTATTTATGGAAGTAGTTTGTCTTCGTAGAGATTCGTAAACTTTTTCTTTAAATAATTTAGGGTTTTCTGCCATCATTTCATTGGCATCTTCGTACGATAAATCAACTGGATAATAACCGCCAGCCCAAGGATTGTGTAACGATGTTTGATCGCTTCCTAAATCTACAAAAACATTTTCTTGATCAAATTTCTCCCAAACTTCTACAATATTACCTTGATATGCAATGGAAACTATTTCTTTATTTTCTTTTGCATCTTTAACTCTTTTAGTCAATTTGTCTAAATCGGTATAATATTCATCTACCCATTTTTGAGAATACCTTGTACGAACTGCTTTTGGATTAATTTCGGCACAAACGGTAATACAGCCAGCAATATTTCCTGCTTTAGGTTGTGCACCAGACATACCGCCAAGACCAGAAGTAACAAATAATTTTCCTGCTAAACCTTCGCCGTTTTTAGAGATTTTTCTTCCAGCATTTAAAACCGTAATTGTTGTTCCGTGCACAATTCCTTGCGGCCCAATATACATATAAGAACCAGCGGTCATTTGACCGTATTGCGTAACGCCAAGTGCATTATATTTCTCCCAATCGTCTTGTTTTGAGTAATTTGGAATCATCATACCATTTGTAATCACAACTCTTGGGGCATTACTATGCGAAGGAAACAAACCTAACGGATGACCAGAATACATCACCAAAGTTTGCTCTTCGGTCATTTGTGATAAGTATTGCATACACAATAAGTATTGCGCCCAATTTTGAAAAACAGCACCATTTCCACCATAAGTAATTAATTCATGCGGATGCTGTGCAACGTCATAATTCAAATTATTCTGAATCATGTGCATTATCGCTGCTGCTTGATGCGTTTTTGCAGGATATTCGTTTATTGGTCTTGCATATTGCTCGTAATCTGGTCTGAATCTATACATATAAATTCGACCGTAATCTTTTAATTCTTGCGCAAATTCTTTTATTAAAACCTTATGATGCTTTTTATCAAAATAACGCAAAGCGTTTTGCAAAGCAAGTTTTTTTTCTTTTGTGCTAAGAATATCTTTTCGCTTTGGTGCGTGGTTTATTTCTTTATCGTATGGTTTTGGGTTTGGTAATTCTGTTGGAATACCTTGTTTTATTTGTTGTTGGAAATCTGTCATATTATTTTATTTTTCAACCCTGCAAGGGTTTAAAACCCTTGCAGGGTTTTGTGCGGAATTGAATGTTGTATTTGTTTAATATTATTATTTTATACGATACTTCGTTTTCTAACATTTTTGCGACCTTAGCATTATTTTTCTTTGCGTTCTTTGCGTGAAACAAAAGAATCCGTAGTCTTATCATACCCAAACGGACAATGTTTACAACCACTTTTACAACAGTAACCACGTTTTAAATGGTATTTTTCTGTAAATACACGATACCCTTTTTCATTTAAATAAAAATCTTCGGGTTCTAATTTTGGTAAGTTATTGTACATTGTTTATAAAATGTAAAAGTAGAGAAATCTATTATATTTTTTTATAAATCCGTTAAAAATTAGTAACATTACACTTTAAATTTACTTTATGGATAACAAAGACAATATTTCAGAAATTAAAATTGATGAGCAACAAATCATCGAAAATAAAGAATTAACTATTTGGGAAGCATTGATTCCTGTTATTTTATTGATGGGAATGTTAGGATATAACATATTTTTTGCTGATGCAGTTTTATTAGGCGATTATTCAAATCAATTCATCTTATTAATTGCTGGTGGAATTACGGCAATTATTGGTTTTTTAAATAAAGTGACTTTTAAAAGAATGCTATCCGAAATAAAAGAAAATTTAAAAAGTGTATTTGTACCAATTATGATTTTATTTTTAGTTGGTGCATTAGCAGGAACTTGGTTGGTAAGTGGTATTATACCTGCAATGGTTTATTACGGATTACAAGTTTTAAGTCCCGCAATATTTTTGCCAGCTTCGGTAGTTATTGCAGCGATAATTTCGATTGCAACTGGTAGTTCTTGGACAACTTCGGCAACCGTTGGTATTGCGCTGGTTGGTATTGGTACTGCATTAGGTATTTCGCCAGGTATGATTGCAGGAGCAGTTATTTCGGGTGCATATTTTGGAGATAAAATGTCGCCACTTAGTGATACTACAAATCTTGCACCAGCAATGGCAGGAACAGACTTATTTACACATATTAGATATATGGCATTCACAACTATCCCTACAATTATTGTTACTATTATTGTGTTTTCTATAATTAGTATGAATATTGAAACTACAGGAAGTGCTGATGTAAGTGAGTTATTAAGTACAATAAAAAGCACCTTTAATATAACGCCTTTACTTTTTATTGTTCCTTTAGCTGTAGTTGCGTTGATTTTATTTAAAACAAAACCTTTAATTGCATTAGGAATTGGCGTTGGATTAGCTGCGGTTTTTGCATTTATTTTTCAAAGTGATATTTTAAAGGGTTTATCATCATCGAGTACAACTTCAATAATTAATGCTGTTTTTACAGATACTGAAATTGTTACCGACAACGAGGCATTAAATAAACTATTTAGTGCTGGCGGAATGAAAGGAATGTTATGGACAATCTATTTAATAATTTCGGCAATGATATTTGGTGGTTTTATGGATGCAATTGGTGCATTATCTAGAATCACAAAAGAGTTATTAAAATTAGCAACAACTGTTTTTGGTTTATTTGCAAGTACAGTTATAAGTTGTTTAGGTTTAAATGCGATTGCTTCCGATCAATATTTAGCGATTGTAATACCAGGTAAAATGTTTAAAAAAGCATTTGAGGATAAAGATCTTGCTCCAGAAAATTTAAGCAGAACTTTAGAAGATGCTGGTACAGTAACTTCGGTTTTAATACCTTGGAATACTTGTGGTGCTTATCAATCTGGTGTTTTAGGTGTTGGCGTTGCGGAATATGCTATGTTTGCTATATTTAATTGGCTGAGTCCGTTTATGACGTTGTTATTTGCTGCTTTTTCTATTAAGATTAAACAGTTGAGGTCTTCGGATTAAGTTTTTAAAAAGTTCACGCAAAGACGCAAAGAAAAAATATGCAAAGAACGCAAAGATATGTTGTGTTAAAAAAGTTAGTTCTAGTTTAGAATGACGTTTAAAATGTTAAACACAAAAGATACGAGGCAAATATGCCACACAACTTTGTAAACTTGGTGTTTTCTTCGTGTACTTTGTGGTTAAAATACAGATGAATTAAAATTTAAAAATAATTCGTTTTAGATATAATCTATTTTTTTTATAATCAATAATTGCTTTTCCTTTCTGAAGAATATCTGCTCCAATAATACCATGAACTGCTTTTGCGTTATGTTGCGTAAGTGCTGTGTTTACATGAGTTAAATCGAATAGTACTAAATTAAAATTGTCATATTTCCAATCACCTATTTCAATATTGTTTTTTTCGGATTGCCTTGTAGGCATATCTATTGCACCAGCGCCAGCAGCTTTAGTTTTCGATTCTTTTGTTAGAAGTTTAAAACGCTTAATATCTTCAAAACCTACACAAGAATTAGATGCACCAGTATCTAAAATAAATCGTCCTTTTTTACCATTTATTTTTGCTTTTACTTCGTAATGATTGGTTACAGTTTTTTTTAGTTTTATGGTAACGTATTTTTTACGTTTTAGAATGCTTTTTATTTTCATTTTTCAAAGATAGGATAATATATTTTTTAAGATGTGTATTATTAATTGAAAAAATAAAAATTTAAACTTATAGACACAGATTATACTTATTTATTTGTTGTTTACGTTTCATAAATTAATCCATAATTGTCGAAAGTAAAGCAAATTAATAATTTGTGAAATATTTAAGTAGTCAAATTCCGTGTAATCCGTGAAATTGGTGCCTTTTAACTTTTATCTGATTCAATAGTTGCAATAAAACGTATTTTCTCTGTGTATCTCTATAAAATAATTACTGTTTTATATTAAAATGTTCTATTTTTGCATATTCAAGCAAAATAAAAAATGAACATCAAAAACCAATTACAAAACCAAGTTATTAAAGCAATTAAACAATTGTTTGATAAAGATATAGAACAAGTTGATTTTCAAGAAACAAGAAAGGAATTTGAAGGAGACATTACATTAGTGGTATTTTCATTATTGCGTTTTATGAAAGGAAATCCTGTACAAATAGGCACACAAATTGGTGAGTATTTAGTTGAAAACGAAAAATTAGTTACTAATTTTAATGTCGTTAAAGGTTTTTTAAATATTTCAATTGATAACTCTTATCATTTAGAAAGTTTTTATAATGCTTTAGCAGATAAAAATTTCGGATTTAAAAAGTCAAAAACTACCAATGCAACAATGGTAGAATATTCTTCACCAAACACAAACAAACCTTTGCATTTAGGACATATTAGAAATAATTTATTGGGTTATTCGGTTGCTAAAATTATTAAAGTAGCAGGAAAAAAAGTAGTAAAAACCCAAATTATTAACGATCGTGGTATTCATATATGTAAATCTATGTTGGCATGGGAACGTTTTGGTAATGGCGAAACTCCAGAAAGTACGGGTTTAAAAGGCGATAAATTAGTTGGTAATTATTATGTGCGTTTTGATAAAGAATACAAAAAGGAAATTGCGGATTTAGTTACTAATGGTTTAGAAGAAAAAGAAGCAAAAAAACAAGCGCCAATTTTATTAGAAGCCCAAATAATGCTCCAAAAATGGGAAAAAGGCGATAAAGAAACCGTAGCACTTTGGAAAAAAATGAACCAATGGGTTTATGATGGTTTTGAGGTTACCTATAAAAATTTAGGTGTTGATTTTGACAAATTGTATTATGAAAGTGAGACCTATTTATTAGGAAAAGAATTTATTGCAGAAGGATTAAAATCAAAAGTCTTTTATAAAAAAGAAGATAGTTCGGTTTGGTGCGATTTAACCGATGAAGGTTTAGACGAAAAAATAGTCTTACGTTCTGACGGAACTGCAGTTTATATGACCCAAGATATTGGTACAGCAATACAACGTATTAAAGATTATCCTGATGTAAACGGAATGATTTATACGGTTGGTAATGAGCAAGATTATCACTTTAAAGTATTATTTTTAATCTTAAAAAAATTAGGATTTGATTGGGCAAAAAACCTTTTTCATTTATCTTACGGTATGGTAGATTTACCCGAAGGAAAAATGAAATCTCGTGAAGGAACCGTTGTAGATGCAGACGAATTAATGGCAGAAATGACTAATACAGCAAGAGAAATTTCTGAAGAATTAGGTAAATTAGAAGGTTACTCGAATACTGAAAAGGAAGAATTATACAACACAATAGGTTTAGGAGCTTTAAAATATTACATCTTAAAAGTAGATCCTAAAAAGCGAATTTTATTCAACCCTAAAGAATCTATTGATTTTCAAGGTAATACTGGACCTTTTATTCAATATACTTATGCGAGAATTCAATCTATTTTACGTAAAGCAGACTTTGATTTCAGTAAAAAAGTTTCTATAAATGAATTAGATGATAAAGAAAAAAATGTTTTAAAACAATTACAACTTTTTCCTGAGACTATTCAATTAGCCGCAAAAAATTATAGTCCTGCAATTATTGCAAATTATACCTATGATTTGGTTAAGGAATATAATTCGTTTTATCAAACCGTTCCTATTTTAAGTTGTGAAGATTTGGAAATTAAAATATTTAGAACACAATTATCACAAAAAGTAGCGGATACTATTAAAGTGTGTTTTGGTTTGTTGGGGATTTCTGTTCCTGAACGTATGTAGCCACGAATTTCACTAATTTGCACGAATTATTTGACACAGATTTTCACGGATTTTTCACGATTTTTTTTCTTTGATTTTTTTTTGAATGTTTTTAAAATAATTTCTTTGCGAACCTTGCGGAAAACTTAGCGACCTTTGCGATTAAAATTAAGTTAACACATATGAAATATTTTAAAATCTTAAATGCAGATTGTGGTTCTGGTAGAAATATGGCTTATTTGGGAATTTCTGTTCCTTAGAGAATGTAAGGAAATAAATAGGAACGCTGATGACACGGATTTTCACGAATTTTTCACAGATTTTTTTCATACAATGACTTTAAAAGTTCATCGTATGAATAAAATTTCTTTGTGTATCTTCGTGCCTCTTTGTAAATCTCTACGAAATGAACAATTAAAATAAAACTTTGCGAACCTTGCGATATCCTTGCGACCTTTGCGGTTAACACATCAATAAATGACCTTAATAAACCAAATAAAAAACCAAACCAACTTTTCAGAAAAAAGTATTATAAACACTGTAAAACTTCTAAATGAAGATTGTACAATTCCGTTTATTTCAAGATATAGAAAAGAAATGACTGGTAATTTAGACGAAGTTGAAATTGGACTTATAGTAAAATTAAAAAAGGAATATGACACATTTCAAAAACGAAAAGTCACTATTTTAAAAGCATTAGAAGAACAAGATGTTTTAACTGACGAATTGAAAAATAAAATTAATAGAAGTCAAAACTTACAAGAAGTTGAAGATATCTATTTACCTTTTAAAAAGAAACGTAAAACTAAAGCAGAAACTGCTCGTAAAAATGGTTTAGAACCTTTTGCTAAAATTATTATGGCACAACGTTCAGAAAATATTGAATATATAGCTTCGCAATACCTTAATAATGAAATTAAAAACGAAGATCAAGCCATTGAAGGTGCTGGTTTTATTATTGCCGAATGGCTAAATGAAAATATTTCCGTAAGAAATAGATTAAGACGTATTTATGAAAGAACCGCTTTAATTTCTGCTAAAATTACTAGCAAAACCAAAAAATTGGAAATCGCTAGTTCTCAATACGAAAAAGCACAAAAATTTGCAGCTTATTTTGATTGGTCTGAAGGTTTAAATCGTTGTCCATCACATAGATTATTAGCAATGTTACGTGCAGAAAACGAAGGTTTTGTGAAGGTTAAAATTGAAATCGAAAAAGAAGACGCTTTAGACACAATCGACCAACGAATTATTAAAAACAATTCTGATAGCAAACCATATTTAGAAAAATTTATTGAGGATGCTTTTAAAAGGTTGCTCGCTCCTGCTCTATCCAATGAAATATTACAGAAATCTAAAGAAAAAGCAGATGAAACTGCTATTAATGTTTTTGCAAAAAACTTAAAACAATTATTATTAGGATCTCCTTTAGGCGAAAAAAATGTTTTGGCTATAGATCCAGGTTTTAGATCTGGTTGTAAAGTAGTTTGTTTAGATAAACATGGGAATTTTAAAAAATACGAAACTATTTTTCCTCATGCACCACAAAACAATAATACACAAGCAAGTAAAACTATTAGCGATTTAGTCAAAAAATATAAGATTGAATTTATTGCAATTGGTGACGGAACAGCATCTAGAGAAACCGAAGATTTAGTCAAAAAAATAAATTTTGATACCGAAGTTGGTATTTTTATAGTTTCTGAAGCTGGCGCATCTATTTATTCGGCTTCAAAAATCGCTAGAGAAGAATTTCCTAATCAAGATGTTACCATTAGAGGCGCAATTTCTATTGGTAGAAGATTACAAGATCCGTTAGCAGAATTGGTTAAAATTGATGCGAAATCGATTGGTGTTGGTCAATACCAACATGATGTTGATCAAAGTAAATTAAAAGACGAATTAGAAATTGTAGTTTCTAGTTGTGTAAATTTAGTTGGTGTAAACATTAATACGGCAAGTAAACCTTTGCTTACTTCGGTTTCTGGAATTGGTGCAAAATTAGCCGAGAATATTGTGAATTACAGAAATGAAAATGGTGCTTTTAAAACAAGACTTCAAATTAAAAAAGTACCAAGATTAGGCACAAAAGCATACGAACAAGGCGCTGGTTTTTTACGCATTAAAAATGGCGACAATCCGTTAGATAATTCTGCTGTTCATCCAGAAAGTTATGGCGTTGTTAAAAAAATGGCTTTAAAATTAGGTAAAACTACTTCCGATTTAATCGGAAATCCATCATTATTATCCAATTTACAGTTAAGTGATTTTGTAACCGATAAATTCGGATTACCAACATTACAAGACATAAAAAAAGAATTAGAAAAACCAGGATTAGATCCTAGAGAAAAAGCCAAAGTTTTTTCTTACGATCCAAATATTAAAACGATTAATGATTTAATACCGCAAATGATTTTACCTGGCATTGTTAATAATATTACTGCTTTTGGTTGTTTTGTTTCTATTGGTATTAAAGAAAGTGGCTTGATTCATATTTCAAATTTGTCAGATACTTTTGTAAAAGACCCAAATGAAATTGTGAGTTTACAACAACATATTATGGTTAAGGTTTTAGAGGTTGATGTGGTAAGAAAACGGGTTCAGTTGCGGTTGGAGAAGTGAATTTTCACACTGAACTCACAGATTTCACAGAACTAAACGTATAAATCTGTGAAATCTGTGAGTTCTGCGTGAAACATTTTTTATATATTTGTAAAAATATTCCAATCATGAAAATAGAAGTATCCAACGGTGAAATTGCAGATAAATTAACCATTATCGAAATTAAATTAAAACACATTAAAGACGAAGCGAAATTAAAAAACTTACGTAATGAATATGCTGTTTTAGACAAAGCTGTTTCTGAGATTATTAAAAAAGATCATGAATTGTATATTGCATTATTAGATATTAACCAAAAATTATGGAATATTGAAGATGATATTCGTGATTTAGAACGTGATAAAGATTTTGGTGATGCGTTTGTGAAAATTGCTCGTGCAGTCTATTTTACTAACGATAAACGTAGCGAAATTAAACGTGATATCAACAAACTTACTGGTTCTAATTTAGTAGAAGAAAAATCTTATCAGAAATACGATTAAAACGTGTGTTTACACAAACAAAAAAGGCCAATAAAAAATAATTTTATTGGCCTTTTTATATCAAATTTTATTGTTACTTTATTTCTCTACCAAACGAAATCCTTCACCATGAATGTTGATAATTTCTACATTTTCATCTAGTTTTAGATATTTTCTTAATTTCGCAATATAAACATCCATACTTCTAGAAGTGAAATAGTTATCATCTCTCCATATTTTTGTTAAAGCCAATTCACGAGGCATTAAATCATTTTTATGAATTGCCAACAAACGTAATAATTTACATTCTTTTGGCGATAATTTTCTTGCGTCTTCTTCACTACTTCCGTTAAAGGTTAAGTGTCTTAAATTTGTGTTTAGATGAAACTTTCCAATATTAAATTCTATTATATCTGCATTATCATCGGCATCATCTTTTTTACGGTTTAGAATGGCGCTAATTTTATATAATAACACTTCTGAATCGAATGGTTTATTTAAATAATCATCTGCGCCAACTTGATAACCTTTAAGAACATCTTCTTTCATAGTTTTTGCCGTTAGAAACACAATTGGTATTTCTTGATTTGTTGCTCTAATGTCTTTTGCTAATGAAAAACCGTCTTTTCGAGGCATCATTACATCTAAAATACACATATCATAGTCGTTATTTTTAAACATAATTAACCCTTCTAAACCATCTTTAGCGAGAGTAACATCATAATCATTTAGACTTAGATAGTCTTTTAATACAGTTCCGAAATTAGGATCATCTTCTACTAATAATATTCTTTTATTTGACATAATTTTATCTTTTTATTATTACTTAAATCAGTTTCTATATATTAAACACTTTAGAATACTAAAACACTAATTTAATATTTTTTATTAACATTAATTTATGATTGGCAGTTTTAATATAAAAGTACTACCTTTTCCTTTTTCACTCTCAACAGTCACAACTCCTTGATGATGTTCTGTTATTTTTTTTACATAAGATAAGCCTAATCCATGACCTTTAACATTATGTATGTTGCCTTTCTGTTCTCTATAAAATTTATCAAAAACATGTTTTTGCACGTTTTTATTCATTCCTATACCATTATCTTTAATTTTTATTAATACGGATTTACCAATATTTTCGGTATAAATATCAATTTTTGGTTCTGTTGTAGTATATTTAATCGCATTATCTAAAATGTTAGTAATCACATTTGTAAGATGTAATTCACTACCTAAAATCTCTGTTTGTAATGCTTTAAAATGATTCTTTATATAACCATTTCTGTTTTTCACAATCAATTCTACATGTGTTATTGCATCTTCTAATATGTCGTGAATATCTACTACTTCCTTACTAATATCAACTTGATTTTTTTCTAATTTAGAAATTCTCAATACATTTTCAACTTGCGCATGCATTCGTTTATTCTCTTGACGTATTATTTTAGTGTAATGCAGAATTTTTTCTTTATCGTTTATTATTTTAGGATTTTTAATGGCATCTAAAGCTAAATTTATTGTGGCAATTGGCGTTTTAAATTCGTGTGTCATATTATTAATGAAATCTGTTTTGATTTCAGAAATTTGTTTTTGCTTAATTAATTGATATAATGCTGTTGCAAATGCCAATATGATAAATAGAATAAATGTAGAGGCAAGTATTAAGGTTTTTTTAATTTCTGCTAAAATATAATCTCTCTTTTTAGGGAAATTGACAAATAATTTATATTCACTTGTACCTAAATCATTTTCAAAAATTCGCACTACAAAATTACTTCCAATTGCTTTATTAAAATTATCTGACTTTAATTTAGTTGGTAATTCATTGTCAAAAACTGCAAATTCAAATGGTGTTTTAATTCCTTTTAAACGTAACATACTACCTATATTAAGTCTAATTTCTTTATTATTAACCCTTTTGTAAATTGGTGTTCTTGGTGCAGTTTCCTTATAAAAAGATTCCATTACAAATTGATTCATTAATGAGAAATGACCAGTTTTAACCATTCTTAATGTAGGTTTTATTTTGTCATTAATATCTGTATCGAAATTATTAAGTTTTAAAGAGGAAATTTCTTTTTCTTTTTTTGAAAAATAGGAACTATAATTTTTTATAGTAGAGTCTCTATTAAGAATAGATAATGGTGTTTCGAAATTATCAATAAGAATTTGTTGTTTATAGATAAATTTTTCGTTATTGATTGTATCTAATTTTTCAAAATAAAATTCACGTAAATTTCTTTTATTTATTTGTTTAGACATTTCAAAAATTGGTCTATGTTCATCTATAAAATCACGAAATTCTCTTTTTTCTATATTTTTAGATGCCTCAAATAAAGCAGATTTTACATCGGAAGAAAAATCTTTAGTTCTGATTTCAACCGAATTGTTAATCCATAATATTTGCACAGTAATAATACCAATTACAGCAATACTCATTAAAATTATTAGAAGTATAAATATTTTTCGGTTCATAAATATGATTAACAAATCTATTGCAGTTAACAAATTTAGTTTAATGTATTATTTAAAAATATTATTTAACGCACATTAACTAAAATGCTTTTTTTTTAACATATAATTAAGAAGTGAAAAATAATTACAATTTTGGTTCTATGTCAAATATAGTGGTTATTATTTTTAAATTACAAAAATAAAATACCAAATCTCAAATAAAAAACAAAAATCAATTTTAAAAAAATCAAATATTCAATTTGTTTATTACTACTACTTTTAAATATAAATACAAGCCTTTTTTTTGTTTTTACATTTTAAATATTGGAATTTATTTGGGGTTTGGTATTTTATTTTTGGAGTTTTTCATTCCATCAATATAAAAGGATAATTTCATCAATCATTTTTACCCACTAAAACTAACATAAACTCACAATTTATTAGACAATTGTATTATTTTATGATGGATTTTTAAAACCAATTTTTCACTTTCTTTTAAAGTAATATTATTAATTACAAAGTCCGATTTATTTATTTTCTTTTCATCTGACCATTGATTATTCATTCTTTCTAATACTTGTATTTCAGTAATATCATCTCGTTTAATTACTCTTTTAACCCTAACTTTTATTGGTGCAGTTACTGTTATAATATAATCGCATAATTTATCACTTCCGTTTTCAAATAATATGGCATTTTCTTGTAATATATATGGTGTGTTTTGTTTTTTTAACCAACGTTTAAAGTGCTGATTTACTTTAGGATGCACAACAGATTCTAGATAGTTTAAATTTTCTTTATTTGTAAAAACTAAATTGGCCAAAAAAGGTCTATTTAAAACATTATTTTGATAAACTTTATCTCCAAATTTAGTAATTAATCGTCTTCTAATTATTTTAGAATTGTGCATTAATTTTTTAGCCTCAACATCTGTATAATAAATAGGAATACCTAAAACATTAAAAAGTTTAGCTATTGTGGTTTTTCCACTACCAATGCCGCCTGTTAAACCAATAATTAAAGTCATTTATTTATTAAGTATTCTATTTTAGATGGTTTGATTATTAATTCTGACACCAATGAAGGTTTGATAATAAATTCTGGAATTAAATAATTTAAACTGTCTTTTTGAGTTTTATTAAAATCACAAATAATCTTAAAATCTTTTGCAGAAATTTTATCGAAATTACGAAGGCTAACCTTATAAGTAACCATTACTTTATTAATAAAAGTACTAATATTAATGCTATCGTGTACATTAATTAATGTAAATAGCAATTCTAAATTACCTTCAGTAAATTTTTCTACTTTTGCAGTAACTTTCACTTCTTTAATCGAGTATTTAATAGACTCTAGCGTGTTAAGAGCTACTTTTTTATTAATGTTCTTAAAAACATTTTCATAAACAATTTGTTTTGTTTCGACTTGTATAATAGAATCGATTAGTTTTTCAGGTCCTGAAATAGTAATTATATTTGGTTCTAAATTAATAGCATCGGTTAAATAAAAACCATTTTTAAAATTTAATTTTAATTTTGAAACTATTTTTATTTTTTTTTCTTTTAATATTCCAAAATCAAAAAATATGGTATCTGTATTTACAGCGACAATAGTAGTTTCTGCATTTAATTGTGATTGTAAGTTTGACAATTGTTTATTTAAAATACAGTAATAATTTTTATTTTTTAATTTCTGTATATTGCTTAAATCAATTTTTAATTTAGGTTTTCGCAACTTATAAGAAATAAGATTATAACCATTAGTTTTTAGTATTAAACTAACAGTTTCTAAAGGCACGTTTTGCAATTGTTTATTTGTTGCTATATTTATATATTTGGTTTTAAATTCAACTATATTTATATATTCTTTTGATAATTTAGATAAAAACCAAAACAAAATAGATAGACTTAAAAATATTGAAAACATTTTAAGTTTTTTATTTTCGAATAATGGTTTTTTTTCTTTGACCTTCAAGTTGTTGTTTTTTTTACAAATATAAGTTATTCCTTTTTTTTAACACGTTTTAAATTTAAAGAATTTATAGCATTTATCTTAAAGTTTTTAATGTTAGTTTGTGTAAAAACAGTAACTTCATCATAATACAAAGGTATAATTGGTGCCTTATCAATAATAATGGAATCCATTTTTCGATATAATTTATGTCTTTCTTTTAAATTAACCGTTGCTATAGATTGCTCATACAAATCATCGAATAAATCGTCTTTAAAATGCGTGTAATTTGCACCATTTGGCGTAAAGTTATTGCTATAAAATAACATTAAATAATTTTCGGCATCTGGATAATCGGCAATCCAACTTGCTCTAAAAATTGGTGCTTCTCCTTTCTTCTTTATATCTTTCAAAACATTTCCTGGCACAACGTCTATCTTAATTGTTAAACCTAAATTGCTCATTTCTTGTTGAATAAATTCACATAAATCTAAGTATTGTGCATTGGTTGTAATGTTAACAACTGGGTTATTATCATCGGTTTCTTTCATATATTTAGCAATATATTCTTTTGCTAATTCTGGTTGATAATCATAACCTTTTAAGTTAGAAAAACTTGGCAAACCTTTAGGTATAAATCCGTTAATTGCTGGAGTTCCGATGCCATTTCTTAGAAATTTCATCATTTTTTGTTTGTCAAATCCGTAATTAATTGCTTTTCTTAAATTAATATTTGCTGTTGGATAATTTGAATTTTCCATATAAAACCCTAAATATTCGGTGTTCAAATATGGTTTTGTTAGCATGTTTATTTTGCCTTTATATTTGTGATTTAACTTGCCATTATTCGTTAAAATATCATCTTTAAAACTTGCATCAATACCTGACAGCATATCTAAATTACCTTGCACTAATTGTAAAAATTCACTTTGTTTATCTGGTAAAAAAGTAATGGCAATGGCTTCTAAATATGGTAATTGTTCACCGTTTTCTTTTTCGTGATAATTATTATTTTTCCGTAATACTAACTTCGTGTTTTCTACCCAAAGTTTAAAATAAAAAGCACCAGTACCAATAGGGTTTGATCTAAAATTACTACCATAAAAATCTACAATTTCTTTTGGTACAACCGAACAATATTTCATTGCCAATAAACCTAAAAATGGCGGAAATGCTTCTTTTAAATTAATCTGAAAAATAGAATCGTTTACTGCTTTAAAACTAGAGACATTATTTAAAACCCATTTTCCTGGCGCAGCAACTTCTTTAGAAATCAATCGATTAAAGGAATATTCAAAATCTTTTGCTTTTACAGTTCTTGTACTATCTGCACCAAATAGTTTGTGTTTATGAAAATACACATCATTTCTTAAAGTAAAATCTATTGTTTTTCCATTTTCAGAAAACTGCCAAGATTTTGCAATATCTGGTTGTACTTTTAATTCATTATCTAATTGAACCAAACCATTAAACAACTGATTACAAGGCCAAATATTTGCTTGGTTTTTTGCGAATACAGGATCTAAAGAGGTTATGTTTGAATGTTCGTTGTATCTGAATACTTGATTGTCTGTAAAATTTGAGGTTTGTTTTGAGCAAGAAAATATTAACAATAAAAGCACTATTCCAGTTTTTTTTATAGAACCATTTTTTGTAAAGACGTTTTTTGTAGGGAGATTTTTTGTAAAGACGTTTTGCAAAACGTCTTTACAAAAAACGTCTACTTCATAAAAAATATTTTTACACAAAACTCTTTTAAAACAAGCCATCATCTTTCCAATTTTTAACATTGTTTGTAATATACTTTCTGATTTTAAAAAGTGACTCTTTGTCTTTAATAATTATATCATGAAAACGTTCTTGCCAATCAAATATTGGTTCTATCTCAACACTTTTCATTTTACTTTTCCTTTAAAAAATCGAATCATTGTTGAAATTGAATTTGGAATAGGTGAGATTTTTGACAAATCTGGATTCGCTCCATTATAAATACTCAATCGTTCTTCTGTATATTTATGGATTGGTTTTGTCATAAATTTAGTTCTATTTTTTTACAAAGGTATTATTTCTCTTCGATTTTATAATTTTAAAATATATAATCTATCTAAAAGTTTAGTTCTTTCACAAAGATGTTTTTTTATAAAAGTAAAACCTACTTTTTTTAATATAATTTCAGAAGCAATGTTTTTAGCATAAACCTCAGCATACAGTTCTTTGTAATTTTTAGACTTTGCATATTTTAAAAGACCTTTTAAAACTTCAAAACCATAACCGTTATTCCAATATTTTTCTAAAAAACGAAAACCAACTTCATCTTTTTCTTCATCGTAATCTATTATAGCAACACTTCCTAACAAATGCTTATCCGCTTTTCTAATTATAGCCCAAACCCAAAACCTATTGTTTATTTGTTCATAATTGGCAATCAAATTTTTTAAATCCAACACATCTTCATTATATGTTTTAATGTTAGAGCCTGTATATTTCATTACGTTTGGATTCTTTTGCATTTCATGAAAAGGAACTATATCCGTAATTTTAAATTTTCTAACAAGTAATCTTTCAGTTTCAAAAATCATAAAATATTTAATAATTTAGATAAGCAAGGTTCAACAAATAAACGATTAAACAAATAAACGATTAAACAATATTTACCTTAACTTTGCATCGATAAAAGTACGTTAATGAATTCAAATAAAAAAGTCGCTTTTTACACATTAGGTTGTAAACTTAATTTTTCGGAAACTTCGACGATTGCAAGATCTTTTGAAAAAGAAAATTTTGAACGAGTTGACTATTCCGAAAAAGCAGATATTTATGTAATTAACACCTGTTCGGTTACCGAAAATGCGGACAAGCGTTTTAAAACTATTGTTAAAAATGCTTTAAAACAAAACGACGATGCTTTTATAATTGGCATTGGTTGTTACGCACAACTAAAACCTGAAGCACTTGCAAATGTTGATGGTGTGGATTTGGTTTTAGGTGCAACCGAAAAATTTAAAGTCACTTCATACATTAATAATTTATCAAAAAACGATATTGGTAAAATCCATTCTTGCGATATTTCGGAAGCAAATAATTACGAAAGTTCCTTTTCTTTTGGCGATAGAACTCGTGCATTTTTAAAAGTACAAGATGGCTGCGATTATAAATGTACATATTGTACGATTCCGTTAGCAAGAGGGATTTCACGAAGTGATACTTTAGAAAAAGTACTTAAAAATGCTAAAGAAATATCCGATAAAAACATTAAAGAAATTGTACTTACTGGTGTAAATATTGGCGATTATGGTAAAGGTGAATTCGGTAATAAAAAACACGAACATACTTTTTTAGAACTTATTAAAAATCTCGATCAAGTCGAAGGAATTAGTCGCATACGAATTTCATCAATAGAACCAAATCTTTTAAAAAACGAAACGATTGAGTTTGTATCTAAATCGAAAAGTTTTGTACCGCATTTTCATATTCCGTTACAAAGTGGTTCGGACGATTTATTAAAGAAAATGAAACGTCGTTATTTAAAAGAAACCTACACAAATCGTGTTTCTAAAATAAAAGAAGTAATGCCAAATTCTTGTATTGGTGTAGATGTAATTGTTGGTTTTCCTGGTGAAACCGATGAAAAATTTATTGAAACCTACAATTATTTAAACGATTTAGATATTAGTTATTTACACGTTTTTACCTATTCCGAAAGACCAAATACCGAAGCCGTAGAAATGGGTGAAATTGTACCAATTAACATACGTAAAAAAAGAAGTAAAATGTTACGTGGTTTATCGGTTAAAAAAAGAAGAGCATTTTATGAATCGCAAATTGGTAATACTTTAGAAGTCCTTTTTGAAAATGAAAATAAAGAAGGTTACATCAACGGATTTACAGAAAATTACGTTAAAATAAAAACACCTTGGAACCCTGAGTTGGTAAATACCATTCATAAAGTAAAATTATTAAAAATTGATGATGATGGTTTGGTTAGAATTAACACAGATTTCACAGATTAACACGGATTATTCCGGACAGAACCCTTCAAGGGTTTTGAACCCTTGAAGGGTTAAAACACATAACAAAAATGAAAAACTACATATACATAATACTGATTTTAAGTTTATTTTCTTGTAAAAAGGAAAAGGTAAAAGTTACTACAGAATCAAACAATGTCGAAAAAACGATAAAATACGCAACTGGTTTTGATATCAAAAAAACAACCGAATATACTTTGTTGATTATAAAATCACCTTTTCCTGATGCTAAAGAAAATATTGAATATGTTTTGGTTGACGAAAAACATTATAATAAGGTAAACAAGATTCCTGCCTTCGCAGGAATGACAATCGTAAAAACACCAATAAAAAAAATAGTAGTAACCTCAACAACACACATACCAATGTTAGAATTACTAAATGAAGAAACTTCTTTAGTTGGTTTTCCGCATGCAAAATATATTTCTTCGCCTAAAACAAGAGTATTAATCAATAACGGAAAAATAACTGAATTAGGTAAAGAGCAAAGTATTAATACCGAAATTTTAATAGATTTAAATCCAGATGCCGTTGTAGGTTTTTCATTAAGTAGCAATAATAAAATGTTTGCAAATATTGAAAAATTCGGAATACCAGTAATTTTAAATGGCGATTGGTTAGAAAAAACACCTTTAGGAAGAGCAGAATGGATTAAATTTTTTGGTGTACTTTATGGAAAAGAAGAACAAGCAAACAAAATATTTAACAACATAGAAACAGCATATAACAAAGTAAAAAACTTAGCGAAAAACAGCAAAACTAAACCAACGGTTTTATCTGGCGTAATGCACAAAGACAAATGGAATTTACCAGCAGGAGAAAGTTATGTAGCGCAATTTTTACAAGATGCTAACCTAAATTATCCTTGGCAAAACACCAAAGGTAACGGAAGTTTAAGTCTCAGTTTTGAATCTGTTTTTGAAAAAGGAAATGATGCATCTATTTGGATTGGACCAGGTTATTTTGATAGTTTTAACCAACTTAAAGAAGCAAACCAACACTATACACAATTCGATGCTTTTAAAAATAAACAAGTGTATAATTTTACTAAAAGAAAAGGTAAAACTGGTGGCGTTTTATATTATGAACTCGCACCAATACAACCACATATTGTCTTAAAAGATATTATAAAAGTTGCACATCCTGAATTGTTAGATGGTTATGTACCTTTTTATTTGAATGTTATTGATTAAATAGATTATTAAAATCTAAATTACTAAAAAATTCAATAGAGTTATCAAAATCATCAATTTGAGTATCAACAAAACCAACAACAAACCCTACTCGAAAAATATTAGCAATCTTTGGACTATTTAACTGAACTCCATAAAAGTTTTTTTGTATATTAAAACCAACTCCAATAATATTTTTAAATTCAATGTTTGCGGATAAATAATACTTTGTGTCGCCTTCGGAAGGCAATGTTAATTTTTCAAAAATATTTAATTTTATCTTTTCAGTTATACTGGTTTCATAACTTAATGTCTGAATTATATTAGTTGGGACATCATTACCAAATGCTTCTTCTTTTAAAAAATTAGGCATACTTAAACCTAGAGAAAAATTGTGGTTCTCAATTTCTTTAAAATTAAAATATGCTCCAAACCCTAAGTTGAAATTATTTTCTTTACCTTCATTATTTATTAATATATGTGGCCCTATAGTTCCATCAGGCGCTAATAATTGTTCAAAATTGCCATCAAAAACCCTATAACCACTTTTAATACCAAAAGACAATACTGATTTACTAATAATATTTAGTCTATAAGATACATCTACAGCAAAAATATTTTCTTCAACTGGTCCTATCTTATCTTTTGTTAGCGAAACTCCAATTCCTATTTTAGAACTTATAGGCGTATAAACATTTGCCATAAAAACAGTTGGCGCTCCATCAATAGAATTGAACCCTACAAAAAACAAATCAACAAAATTCTTACGATAATCCAATCCAACACTCAATTTATTTTTAGAACCAACAAAAGCAGGATTTTCAAGATTCAAATTAAAATGGTTTACATCTAATTGTGCAAAATTCTTTAGAATAATTAAGTTTAGTAGAATAAAAATTAGAAATGTTTGTTTTTTCATTTTTGAAATATTTTATATAGTTGACCATTAAATCAAAACAAAATTACGATTTTTGTAATAATAATAATAATAATAATAATAATAATAATAATACACTTAATACCAAATAATAATCTTGAACCTAAAATCCACTAAATCACAATTTACAATTCTAACAATTTTATTATTGTTTTTTATGTTATTGAATATTAGTTTGGGTTCGGTAAATATTCCGTTTAAAGATGTTATTTTAAGTTTTTTTGGTGACACATCGGTTAAAGAAAATTGGATTTATATTATCCGAAACTATCGCTTACCTAAAACATTAACTGCTATTTTGGTTGGTTCTGGTTTATCGATAAGTGGTTTGTTAATGCAAACACTTTTTAGAAATCCGTTAGCAGGACCATTTGTACTTGGTATTAGTTCTGGTGCAAGTTTAGGTGTTGCTTTATTAATTCTTGGCGCATCACTTTTTGGCACTAGTTTTTCCGCATTAGCGTTCTCTAATTTTGGTTTAGCAATTGCGGCGAGTTCTGGTGCTTTTCTGGTCATGTTAGCGGTTATGCTTGTTGCACAAAAAGTTAGAAATACCATGTCCATTTTAATTATTGGTTTAATGTTTGGTAGTTTGACAACTGCTATAATAAGTGTTCTCGCTTACTTTAGTTCTGCACAAGAATTACAACAATTTATGTTTTGGAGTTTTGGCAGTTTAGGTAATCTAAGTTGGAATGAATTAGGTTTGTTTTTTATCGTTTACCTTATCGGATTAATTTTAGTAATCACTATAATCAAACCATTAAACACCTTACTTTTAGGAGAGAATTATGCCAAAAGTTTAGGTATAAATCTAAAACGTACAAAAAATATCACGCTAATAACAACCGCTATTCTAACTGGTGTAATTACAGCGTTTTCTGGACCAATTGCATTTATTGGTTTGGCGGTTCCGCATTTAGCAAAAATGATATTTAATACTTCTAATCATAAAATATTATTACCTGCAAGTTTTATTATTGGTGCAATTGTTATGCTTATTAGCGACACAATTGCGCAATTACCAAATAGCGAATATACCTTGCCTATTAACGCAATAACATCTCTTTTTGGTGCGCCGATTGTTATTTGGTTATTGGTTAGTAAACGGAAAACGTTTTAGGGTTTTAGGGTTTTGGGTTTTGGGTTTTGGGTTTTGGGTTTTGGGTTTTGGGTTTTGGGTTTTGGGTAAAATTATTTTTTCCAAATTACCTTACAAGTGTTTAATACAATATTTTCAAAAAATCACTTCAAATATTCAACTTTCGACTTCGACTTCAACTTCGACTTCAATTTCAACTTTTAAAGGTCACAGACACTTTAAACATCATTTAAAGGTTTAAAACACTTTAAATGATATTTAAAGGTTCTAAATACTTTAAATTTTATATATTTGCAATATATTTATTAAAATAATGAAGAAATCAACTATTTCTGGAGATCTTGTTGCTTTTACAAGTTTATCAATTACTAATAAAAAAATCCTTGAAAAAGAAATAAAAAACCTAATTAAGGTTTTGCATAAAAAATACGATTCTTTTTGTAGAGTTGTAAAAGGTGATTATTTAGAATGTGTAATAAACAAACCCGAGCAAGCCATACAAGTTGCTATATTAATTAAATGCTTTATTAAATCGATTAATTTAGAGAATGAATTAAAAAGTAAACGTATTAAATATTTTAAAAATTACGGAATTAGACTCGCAATTGGTTATGGCGAATTAAAACGTTTTAATAAAACAGAAGGTATTATTGATGGTGAAGCAATTTACTTATCTGGTAGAAAAATTAATGAGGAAAGCACACATAACAAAGAACGAATTGTAATTAAAAACACCTTCTTTTTTGTTTCTAGTAACGAGAAATTGAATTTTCAATTTAGACCAATTATCGAGTTGTTAGATTTTATTTTAAACAAAGCAACTTCCAAACAATGCGAAGTTGTTTATCATAAACTATTAGGTTTAAGTGAAAAAGAAATCGCTAAAATCATGAAAATTTCACAACCTGTTGTTAATCAACATTCATTAAGTGTTGGTTGGAACGCTATAGAAACCACAGTAGATTATTTTAATAAAACTATTAAAAATAATTAGAAAATGACGCTTATTCAATTACTAATTCTTCAATTTATTGCGCATATTCTAACCGATTATACGTTTCAAAGTGATAAAAAAGCCGCAGATAAAAACAAAAACGGCTTTAAAAGTAAATTCCTAAAATGGCATATTTTAATTATGTTTTTGACCTCTTGGTTGTTGTCATTTCAACTAAAATTTATTTTCGCCTCGTTACTAATTACAATTACACATTGGTTAATTGATGGTTTTAAACCGAAACTAAATAGTTCAAAATATTTAGGGAAATATGCTTTTTATTTAGATCAACTATTGCATTTGAGTATTTTGTTTCTCGTTGTTTTATTACACAACCGTATTTTTGAAATAAATACTTATGTAAACTTTATGTGCAACACAAAACACCTTTTACTATTTACCGCTTTTTTAGTAACTGCCAAAACTTCCAATATATTTATTAGAGAAATTTTTAAAGTTTGGGAAATTAAAATCGATATTCAAAAAGATGACGAATTATTAAAAGCAGGAAGATTAATAGGTATTCTAGAACGTTGGTTAATTTTAGTTTTAATATTTGTTGGGCAATTTACTGCTGTTGGTTTTTTAATTGCAGCAAAATCTATTTTACGATATAATGCCAAAAATGAAAATGGTTTTAATAAAACCGAGTATGTTCTTATTGGCACAATGTTAAGTTTTGGCATTGCAATTGTCATTGGTTTTTTAGTTAGCAGTTATGAAAATTAGGATGATATGAAACGAACATATAAAATTTTATATCAATAAAAGGTATCAAACCAATATCCCGCTGAAAAAGCGGTATTAGTTCGATTTATCAAGCCAAAGGCATGACTAACTAAAAAATTGAAAATAATTTTTTAGAGTCTCACGAAAAAAATGAATAATAGCGAACAGTCCCGAAGTCTCGGAAACCAATTTAACAAATAAAATAGGCACATGAAATCAATTATAGAGACCACAAATCTTAAAATAGGTTACAAAACCAAAAAAAAGCAAGCCGTTATTGCTCAAAATATTAATATTAAAGTTAGTACTTCAAAATTAATTGCTTTGATTGGTGAAAACGGAATCGGAAAATCCACTTTACTAAGAACATTGTCTAAAGTGCAACCTAAATTAGATGGTAATATTTTTGTTAATTCTAAAAAAATAGAGAATTATACGGTTGCCGAATTATCAAAAAAAATAAGTATCGTTTTAACGGAAAAAATTCCGCCAAGCAACTTAACAGTTTATGAATTAATTGCTTTAGGAAGACAAACATATACCAATTGGCTTGGCACATTAACTAATGATGACAAATCAAAAATTGAAAACGCCATAGAACTTTGTAAAATAAAAGATTTAAAAAACAAAAAAATTGACGAACTAAGCGATGGCCAATATCAAAAAATGATGATCGCTCGTGCATTAGCACAAGATACCAAAATCATTTTATTAGATGAACCAACAGCACATTTAGATATAAATAATAAAATTGAAATATTTAAATTACTTAAAGATTTAGTAGAAAAAGAGCAAAAATTAATTATCATTTCTACACATGAACTTCAACTTGCGCTACATACTTGCAACGATCTTTGGTTACTGACAGAGTCTGAGTTTTTATGCGACACAACTAAAAATCATATAAAAAAAGGGAACTTAAATAAAATGGTACGTTCAGAATATGTTACTTTTGACAAAATAAAAGAACAATTTATATTTCAGTAAACCTGTTTTGAATAATTAATAATCCATATATATTACTAATATTATTTTATCCAATGAAAAACGCAATAAAAAACTTTTTAAAAGATAAATTTCTAATTACTAAAATTAGAAATCGTTTTACACCAAGTGTGCAAATAACACAAAGACAACTGTTTTTACAATATCAAAAAGATTTAAAAAATAATGAATTACCAAAATTAAAAGATACAGGTTTTCGTGTTTTTTCGCAATTTGAAGAAGATGGTTTGTTGCTATTTATTTTTTCAGTTATTGGTATGGACAATAAGATTTTTGTTGAAATTGGTTCAGATGACGGAATAAATAGTAATTCTGCTAATTTGTTTTTTAATTTTGGTTGGCACGGTTTGTTTATTGATGGAAACTCAAAAAGTATTAAAAGAGGTCAGAAATTTTATAATAAATACCCGCATACTTGGTTTTATAACCCTACTTTTTTATGTGCAAAAGTCTATAAAGAAAATGTGAATGAATTAATTGAAAATGCTGGTTACAAAGGCGAAATAGGTTTTTTATCTATTGATATAGATGGGTTTGATTATTGGGTTTAGGATGCGTTAGAAATTGTACAACCTAAAGTTGTTATTATAGAAACACACAATGAATTTGGTATGGAAGACATTGTTGTACCTTATGATAAAGACTATTTCTATCCTGGAAAACATCCTGTTTATCATGGCGCATCACCAATTGCAATGACTAATTTAGCCAAAAAGAAAGGATATCGTTTAGTTGGGTCAAATGAATTAGGATTCAATTTTATTTTTATAAAAAGCGGTCTTGCAGAAAAAGAAATTCCTGAAATAAGTGTAGCGTCATTATTACAACATCCGTCGGCAAAAGATGCCTTTAAAAAGTTTGAGGAAATTAAAGATTGGGAATATTTGCGTGGTTTGTAATTTTAATTCTCTTAAATTTTATTAAAAAATATAATGTCTATAAAAAACAATCTTCAAGAATTAAAAAACGTACTTTCTAAAGAAGTAACACTTGTTGCAGTTTCAAAAACAAAACCTATTGCGGCAATTCAGGAAGCATATAATGCTGGGCAACGTGTTTTTGGTGAAAACAAAGTGCAAGAAATGGTTGGTAAATATGAAGAATTACCCAAAGACATAAAATGGCATATGATTGGACATTTACAACGTAACAAAATTAAATATATGGCACATTTTGTAGATTTAATTCATGGTGTAGATAGTTTAAAAACCCTTAAAGAAATTAACAAACAAGCAAAAAAACACGATAGAATAATCCAATGTCTTTTACAAGTAAAAATTGCAACCGAAGAAACTAAATTCGGTTTAACAACTTCAGAGATAGAATCTATTTTATATAACGAAGAACTCAAAACGTTAGAGAATATAAATATTTCTGGTTTTATGGGTATGGCAAGTTTCACTAAAGATAAAATACAGCTTGCTACTGAATTTAATACATTAAAAACATTTTTTGAAATTTCACAAAATAATTTTAAAACTAAAAATATGGAATTAAAAATTCTTTCTATGGGAATGAGTGGTGACTATAAAGTTGCCATAGAAAATGGTTCTAATATGATTCGTGTTGGTTCTGCAATTTTTGGAAGTCGTGATTATTGATCATCATAATGAAATAACTATAAATTACTTAGGAGAAATAACTAACTTATCTACTGATTTTTGAATTACCCCTTTATTTAAAAGCATTTTAAAAAATTTACCATCTAGATAATGTTGTGCTTGATTTTTATAATGTTTACTAAAAACATTACCCGATTGTCCTGTTGGTATTATTGCTAAACTATTCTCCACATTACTAAAATCTATTATTCGTCTTGTTGAAGGTCCAGAATCTACATTATATAAACCAGTTCCGTTTATATCAAACATTTGGTTATTTAAAACTTCATTTGATCCCGAAGTTGGGAATGGACCAACATTAAAATTTATATTTAAAAAACTTAAAGCATCACCAATTGGGTGTTTGTATTCAACCGTATGTACCTTATCCCAAGTCCATTTATTAATTAAATTACCATGTTGATTTTCTAAAAATTTAACAGTTTCTCTAAACGATTTAATGATATTATACTGTTTATTTTCAATAATATTTTTAGTATTTACATCATCACTCCACACAGAAGTTTTTCTTAAAATTTGCTTACTATATTGTCTTAGAAAAAGATTAGTACTTAAAAATTGCTCAAAATATTGTGCTCCTAACTCATCTTTGAAAGTGTTTTTAATAAATTCATATTTGAATTTTGTATAAATAGTTGGTGCTACTTGATTTAACTCAAAACTATAGTCCCAATTTCTTAAAATTTTATAGGCTAAAATTTCATTACCTTTTAAGGTTTTTAAATTAATATTTGCTAAAATTTCAGGTATTACATCTGGTAAAGCAGATGAAGTAACATCGTTTACCAAATTTTTCATATCATCAATGGTAATATTAGAAGCTTTATCTAAATTGTTTACAATTCGTTTTGCTCTATCTTCTGGTAAATAATAACCAGGATAATAATTTCCAGCAATTTGATCGGTTTGATTATTTGCAGAATACACATAACCTTCAGGTGGATTAACTGCTTGTGGGTTTTGTTCAAAATTCAAGTAAGTAAGCATACCATCATTTGTACCATCTAAAATAAATTTTGTACTAACATTATTATCATGTTCATATAATTTTCCTGCAGCAAACCAAGCAATATTATCTTTAGCATCACCATACATTACATTTAAACCTGGTGCATGTATTTTTTTTACACCTTCTTTAAACTCTGCTAAATTTGTTGCATGTGAAAGTTTATAAGAACCCTCTAATACTTCATCGTCTAATTTTGTATATACCCAATCCATTGCAATTGGTTGTGTTTTGTCATCTAAAACAAGAAAATCATTCATTATCGGACCATGTTTACTTACTTTAACATTAAACAATTCTGTCGTTCCTCCTTTAATTTTAATAACCTCTTGCCTTATTTCAAACGGCACATATTCGCCTTGCCTTAAATATTCATCCTTATTATTTGGATTTACTTCTTCTCTATAAAAATCAATATCATCGTTTTCAAACATTGTTAATCCGTACGCATAATTACGATTATGACCTAAATGCGGAAAAGGATATAAAGCCAAATTAAACCCATACATTTCGTGATCTGGACAAACAATATGTGCTTGATACCAAACCGAAGGTTGTGAAAAACCAATATGTGGGTCATTTGTAAGTATTACTTTATTAGAAAGTGTTTTACTCGACCCAACAACCCAAGCATTACTACCAATAAATGGCGGTATTGGCAAACCATCCATAATTTTATCGATAGAAGTTACTAAATTATCTGTATAAATTTGACCTTCAGGATATGAAGGAATTAACGTTGCTGAGGTATCAACCTTAATATCTAGTTCGTCTAAATATGTCTTATCTAATTTTGCTTTTATATTGGTAAGTAACGGATCTGTTTTATGTGCATTTGCAAAACTAAACGCCATATAACCCATTACATTATAGACATCTAATAGTTCGTATTTTTCTTTTTCTACACCAATAAGTGTAAATTCTAATGGTGTTGGACCTTGGTCAATAAACTGATTAATACCATCTAAATATGCTTTAGTTAATTTATAAGACTGCGTAGTTGTATCTAATAATTTTATGGTTTCTTTTGCTTTATCCGTAATTCCTAAAGTTAGAAAAAATTTATCTTTATCTAAAAAACTAACACCATTTTTTTGTTTTCCAAATAATTCAGATAATCTACCTGAAGCAATTCTTCTAACCAATTCCATTTGCCATAATCTATCTTGTGCGTGAACATAACCTAAAGCAACATAAGCATCTTTTTGATTTTGAGCATAAATATGTGGCACACCAATACTGTCATAAAATACTTCTACTTTTTCTGAAATATTTTTTAATTTTAAATTGCCTTTATAAGTTGGTTTTAAATGCTGTTTATAAAAAAACAACGAAACAATCAATATAACAATAATTGAAAGGATAAATATTGCTATTTTTTTAACTATTCTCATAATTTGAAGTTAATTAATGCAAAATAAACATTTTTTTAGAAACAAGACATCTCTATCATTAAAAAATTATCTTTGCCGCAGAAATAAATTTAGATTATGAATAGTATAGTTGCCATTGTAGGAAGACCAAATGTTGGGAAATCAACTTTTTTTAATAGGATGATTCAGCAAAGACAAGCAATTGTCGATAGTGTTAGTGGCGTTACAAGAGATAGACATTATGGTAAAAGTGAATGGAATGGCAAAGAGTTTTCCTTAATAGATACTGGCGGTTATGTAAAAGGATCGGATGATATTTTTGAAGCAGAAATAAGAAAACAAGTTCATTTAGCAATAGATGAAGCAGATATTATTTTATTTATTGTAGATGTTACTTCAGGAATTACACCAACAGATATCGAAGTTGCTAATCTTTTAAGAAAGACTAAAAAACCAGTTATGTTAGTAGTTAACAAAGTGGATAATGCCATGCGTATAGAAAACTCCTACGAGTTTTATAATTTAGGTCTTGGCGAAATTTATAATATTTCTGCAATTAATGGTAGTGGTACTGGCGATCTTTTAGATGAATTGGTTAAAAATATGCCAGAACCCGAAGAAGAAGTAATGTCAGCCTTGCCAAGATTTGCTGTGGTTGGCAGACCAAATGCAGGAAAATCTTCTTTTATAAATGCCTTAATAGGAAAAGAACGTAACATTGTTACTGACATTGCAGGAACTACGAGAGATTCTATTGATACAAAATTTAATAAATTTGGTTTTGATTTTAGCATTATTGATACTGCTGGAATCCGAAAAAAATCAAAAGTAAAAGAAGATTTAGAATTTTATTCGGTAATGCGAGCAGTTAAATCTATAGAAAATTGTGATGTTGTTATCTTAATTATTGATGCTACTCGTGGTTTTCAAGGGCAAGATCAAAATATATTTTGGTTGGCACAAAAAAACAGAAAAGGAGTTGTAATTTTAGTTAATAAATGGGATTTAATAGACGATAAAAAAACAAATACTGCAAAAGCATTCGAGGAACAAATAAGACACGAAACTGCACCTTTTAGAGATGTACCAATTGTGTTTACTTCTGCTTTAACCAAACAACGTTTATTAAAGTCTTTAGAAACTGCTGTAGAAGTATTTAAAAATCGACAAAACAAAATTGCTACTAGCAAACTAAATGAGGTTATGTTAGAGGTAATACAACGTAATCCGCCACCAGCAATTAAAAGTAAATATGTGAAAATTAAATATTGCATGCAGTTACCAACAGTAACACCACAATTTGTGTTTTTCTGTAATTTACCGCAGTATGTAAAAGATCCGTACAAACGTTTTATTGAAAATAAAATGCGGGAAATTTATGATTTCTCTGGTGTACCGATTACTATTTATTTTAGGAAGAAGTAATGATTGTAAATTTACATATTTAACCACTACTGTTCCGACGTTGCCAAGACAAACTATCTATACCTTATATTACACAAGGTCTAAGCGTTCATTGAGTTGTTTTTCGATTTGAATTCAAAGTTACAATAAAATCTGACATTTGCCAATAAATCAGATTTTTATGAATATTGGTGAACCTATTTTAGTTCAGGTTTTTGATTTTGTTTCTAAATACAAATTCGATAAATGCGTGAATAACTTATAACGGAAATTACAAAGTAAAGTCTTTTACTGCGGAATATTTAGAGTTTAAAATATTTTAAGTTTCCTTACTATTATTATACCAATTTAACCATAAAACAAGTCAAATAAATTGTTTCTTTTTCACAATATCTTCGTTAAAATATTTTACCATAACAAAGGCTATTCTAAAATATTTTAACTTCAATCTTGCAAAAAATAATTCAATTTATTTTTGACAGATTTTATAATTAATTTGGTATTGCTCTAAATTAAAATCGACCTATCTCTTTTCTAGAACTAATACTTAATTTTGAATAAATATTATTTATATGAGTTTTAACGGTACTCAAACTAATAAATAAATCATTCGCAATTTCTTTATTACTTAACTTATTTAGCATTAAATTAAATACGTTTAACTCTTGTTTGGTCAAAACGTTTTCAGGAATTATTTTATGAAAGGTTCTTCTGTTTTTTCTTTGAAAAAAGTAAACATTTAAAATTAGTGAAATGGTTAACAAACTAACTAAAACATAAATCCAAACTGGAAATTTTCTTTTTTTAATAGTAAACGAATCCATTAACAAATCATTTTCAAGTTTTTTTGCATAAATAGTTAGTTTTTTATTAGATAAATCCGTCTGCAAATTATCGTAATAATCATTTGATTTTAAGTCAATTAAATAAAATTTTCTGCTAAAATGATTTTTATTTGCATATAAATCATAAGCATATAATTTTGCTAATGGGTGATTTAGTTTATCTCCAAAACTTTTTAATTTATTAAAATAATTTTTATAAATTAATTTTCTTTGTGAGTCATTAATCGTATTTTCTAAATGAATCAATAAATTTTCTTGTAAGGAATCTATTTGTTTAATGTAAGTGTTCTCTTTTCTATTATAAGAAAAATTACAAAGCATTTGTTTCATGTTATTTAAAGGAAAATAAATACTGTCTGTATTATTTGCAATAAAATTGATACTTGTAAAATCTAAACAATTATTTAATAAGTGTTTTGCATTACCAATATTTTCATGACAATTATCTATATAAATTTTATAAATTAAATCTTGTTCTCTTAAAAAATCACCTGTTAAATTAAATTCACCTAGATTGTTAATTGCAGAAGAAATTAATACATCTTCGGTTATAAATTCATTTATTTTTTTATAATCTTCAACAATGGTTAAATATGCTGTTGCATTTTTATACTCATCACTTGTTTTACCCGAAAACTTAAATTGGCAAAAACAATTAAGCGTTAATAGAGATAAAAAAATAAAAATGATTTTTTGCATGTAGCAAATATATAAATATTAAGAATAAATAAAAGCGTTTTATAAAACGCCTTTATTTATATTGTTAAATGTTATTAATTAGAAACTACCGATTTAGATTTCTCCAAATTATTTACTACTGCTTTTAATACATTACCTTTAATTCTAATTACTTTTTTACTTTCACTCGCATTAGATGTAATGGTAATACTTTTGTTAAAGTCACCTACTTTACTTGTTGCATATTTAACACCAATTTCTGCTGTTTCGCCTGGCATAATTGGTTGGTTTGGTTTTGTAGCAACTGTACAACCACAACTCGCTTTTATTTTAGAAATAATAATTGGTGCGTTACCCGTATTTTTAAAAGTAAAAGTGCGCTTGCCATCGGTATTTTGTTTGATAGTTCCATAATCTACAGTTTCGGAATCAAACTGAAAAATCCCCACATTAGAGTTTGTAGAAGAATTTAAAGCAAGTGCTTTGTCGTTTTGTGCAGTTAAAGAAATACTAATAAAAAATAAACTAACTAATAATAATTTTTGTACTGTTTTCATAATTAAATGTTTTTAAATTAAACCCTGATTATTCAGGACACTACAAACATCTAACGATTTACTCGTTTTACAATAAATATATGGGTTGAAAAAGGGACTAGACCTAGTTTGAAATTAATCTGTTCAACAGATTTTTACAGGTTTTTGGTAACTATTCACCCAAACTAGGCAAAAAATAATTATCTTCAAAAGCATTATGGA
>CAYQTF010000001.1:0-48474 GCA_964420345.1 uncultured Flavobacteriaceae bacterium | reverse complement strand
AATTTCTTGAGGTCTATTATAAACAGGTATTATTATGGAATAATCTAAATTCAAAGTCAATTGTATTTAACTACAAATATAAAATTATTAAACAAAAAAAAGACTCCGATTTCTCGGAGTCTTTAATTTTATAAAATAATTATTATAATTATTTTTTAACGATTTGGTAAGAACCAACTTGATCGTTAGAAGTAACTTTCATAACGTACATACCAGTACTCAATCTAGAAATATCTAATTGACCTGTTGTAGTATTTAAGTTTTGAGAAATTACTTTTTGACCTACCATATTAAATACTTCTACATTATCGATAGTATTTAAAGCAGTTAAGTTAATAGTATTCTTAGCAGGGTTTGGATAAAAATTAAAACCGTCAATTACATTATTTGCAACTGAAATAATACCACAAGTAACATTTGCTTCCCAACCAGTTTCAGTAACAGAACTATCTGAAGTAAATACGAAGGTTAATGCACCACTTGCATGTGTAGAAGTAAATGACATACCTGGTTCTAATACACTTGTTGCTGTACCAGAAACGCCACCATCACCATCTGTCTCACCACACAAAGTAGCAGCTAGTAAAGGTGCGGAAATATCTGGACCATCATAAACTGTTAAGAAATCCCAACATCCATCTTGGGTTCCACTACCACCAGCAGTTTCTATATCTACATAAGTAAAAGTTACTGTTACAACTTCTCCAGCAGTATCAGGTACTACTACAGTTGTAACACTTTCATCATTAGAGTAATCACCAGCTTGTCCACCAGTATCATAATAATCATCACCACAAGTTAAATCTACAGCAGGTATTTCTTCTGTCGTAAAAGATAAAGGACCTGCCCAAGCACTACTATCAGTTGCACTACAAACAGCTCTAACATAAAACTCATATGTTATATTACTGTCTAATCCTACAGCAGTAAACGGATTATCAGTTGTTGTTATCATAGCAACTTCAGTCCCAGTACCAGGAGTAAAACCAGGTAATCCTAATTCTCCATCCCATTCAGTTGCAGCTGGAGTATTGTTTTCTGTAATACCTAAATCAGCACCTTCTGTAGTTATATTAGTTGCGGTTAATTCTGTTGGTGCAAGACATGAAGGTTCACAAGTAATATCTGCTTCCCAACCAGTTTCTTGAATTGAACCATCTGAAGTAAATACAAAAGTTAACGCTCCACTAGCATGAGTAGAAGTAAAAGAATCACCAATACTTAACACACTGGTCGCAGTTCCAGACACACTACCATCACCACTTTCTTCACCACATAAAGTTGCAGCTAATACTGGTGAAGATGTATCAGGACCGTCATAAACTGTTAAGAAATCCCAACAACCATCTTGAGTACCTGTTCCTCCTGAAGTTTCTATATCTACATAAGTAAATGTTGCAGTTACTTTATCTCCAGCATTATCTGGGTTTATTGTAGTTGTAATTGATTCAGTAGCAGCATAATCTCCATCAACTCCACCAGAGTCAACATATTGACCTCCACAAGCATCAAATATTGGAGCAGCAGGTTCTCTAAGTTGCCATGCAGCAGAAGACATAGTCGCACCAATTAATCCTGAAACATTAGTCCAAGACGTTGCTCCTACACCAAATAAATCTGCTGGATCTATTAATACAGGTTCTACTGCAGCTACTTCTGCTGAAGCTGACCAATTCCATCTACCAGTACCCAAAGAATCGTTTGTTACAGCAGCTATAACTAACCAATAATCACCTGCAGGCAAATTAATAGCAGTACCACCATTTGCAGCAACTAAATCAATTGTGTAATCACTTAGCGCTAGATCAACTCCATTAGGTACATCGTCATTTACAACTGTTATTGCAGTTAATGGAACATTTGGCATTTCAACAACACCTGTTGCAGCCATATTTGGGTCACCTGAAGGGAAAGATGTAGCATCTGTATAGATATACACACTAAAACCTGTTAAATTACCTGCTAATGCAGCATTCGAATTGGTACCAAAAATATCTAATTCTCCTAAATCAGTAGCAGATGCTAGCGTAAAGTTATCCGCAACAAAGACTTGATTTCCATCAATACCATCTACTGAAATAATAGCAGTTCCTCCAGCTGAAGGTCGATCAATAACTTGAGAGAAAGTTACAATACTTACTAAAAGCATTGCTACTAATAATGTAATTTTTTTCATAATTAATAAAATTTAAGTTAATATTTATATTTAATAAACGTAAAGATACTTTAAAAAAATAAGTTTACAAAAGAAAAATCTCTTTTTTTAAAAAAGAGATTTTAAAATTTTAAAAAATTATTGTAAAGACGTTTTGCAAAACGTCTTTACAATAATTTTTTAATTTTACTTTTTTATAAATTTAAATGTTTTTATAGAACCTTCAGAAGATACTTTTACAACATAAGTACCATGTGTAAAGTTTTCCGTATTTAAAATTACATTAGATACGTTATTAAAACTCTTATTTAGTATCTCTTGCCCTAATAAATTATAAACAACTATTTGATCAATTTCTTTGTCTGATGTTACATTTAAAATAGCATCAACAGGGTTTGGATAGTAACTAAGTTTAAAATCGTTTAACTCATCTTGAATACCTAAAGGTGATTGATACGCTCTAGATTGTCCTAAAACACAAATAGTAAACGCTCCTTGTATGTTAGGTTGTACATCACCATCACTAATAAATTCAGGCAATGACCATACTCTAATATATAATATTTCTCCAGGCGTTCTGTCTCTTAAAAAGATACTTGAGAAGAAAGCAGATTCCGGATCATCTTCATCTGTAACAACAGAATCATCTTGACAATCTAACTCAACTAAATTACCGCACTCACCAGAATAGACTGCTAATACAGAATCAACCATACCACCATTTATTCTTGCAGTTTCCATATATAAATTCCCAGAAACTGGTACTTCTACCAAGTACCATACATCTAATACTAATGCATTATTAATATAAGAATCACAAGTTGATGGTAATACTTCACCTTCTAAAAGCGAAGATTCTGTAGCTAATACATTATTACCTATAATTGGTTCGCACGCAACAGTAACATTTAAAGGTATTGCTGTTATACAAGTATCATTTGGTGGTGGCACATCATCTGTTCTAAAACTAAAAGGTCCAACCCATAGACTAGAATCTGAATCATCCGTAGCACAATTTACTCTTATATACACATCATAATCTGTACTTGGCGTTAAACCTGTCATATCGTATAGTGTAGGTGGCGTAGCAACATTAACTAAGGTTCCTGTACCTTGTACAAAACCTGAAAATGAGTATTCAACATCCCAACCACCAATTGGCAAAACAGGGTTTGTGTCTGTCCAATTTACTTGACCAGAATTAAAGTTAACATTTGTAAAATTAACGTTAGATACAACAATACAAGAAGCAGGTGTTACAAAGTTAAATGGTCCTGCCCAAAAACTAGTATCGCCATTACCACAATCTGCTTGTACATAATAATCATACGATGTTTCTGGAGTTAAACCTGTTGCAGTATATGGATTATCTGTAACTGGCATTCCAACTCCTGTTGGTTCTGTACCTGCCGGTACTATTTCTACGTTCCAATTTGTTGCTGGTGTTGGTGTTGTTGTTTCTGTCCAACTTAATATTGCTGCATCAAACGTGACATTTGTAACGTTTAGATTTACAGGAATGAAACATGTAGGTGGTGGCGAACAAAGTACGTTTGCAATCCAACCAGATCTTGTTACAGAACCGTCTGAAGTAAATACAACTGTTATACAACCAGAAGCATCTGTTGAAGTTAAAATAGTTGGCACAAAATCCGTATTACCAGTCCAACCGCCATTAGGAGTTGTACCAAAACCTGGATTAATATATCCAGAGTCAAAAATTGGTGAGCCTGTACTAGGACCATTAAATATTGCTATACCATCCCAATTATTTTCCGTATTAAATTCTAAAAATTGCAATGTAACTACATCTCCTGCATTATCTGGACAAATTACATATTCTATAGTTTCTCCATTTGAATAGTTACCATCTGGTCCGCCAGAATCAACATAGACTCCATCACATGCTGGAGGTGCTATTGGCGTTGAAAAAGATGCTCCTACCCAAAAACTTTGATCTGTTTCGTCATTTTCATCACAAATTGCTCTTACAAAAACATCATAAGAAGTTGATGCACTTAAACCAGTAACGTTTAGATTTGTAACAAAAGTAATAGTACCTATCTCGGTTGGTGCAGTACCAGACTCAACTACTTCAACTTCCCAACCACCAACTGGATCTGGTGTATTGTTATCTGTCCAACTTATATCTACATTATCTTCTTCTATATTAGCAACCACAATATTAGTTGGTGCAAAACAAGTTGGTGGTAATCCGCATATAATATTTGCTACCCAACCATCTCTTACTACTGAACCATCCGATTCAAATCGAAAAGTTAAAGCACCTGTTGCATGCGTTGAAGTAAATGTTGGTGGTAAATCAGTACCTGCAAAAACTCCCAGAACTGTTGCACCAATTGTATCACCATCATAAATTGTTAAATCATCACAACAACTTTCTGTATTAAATGATAAGAAATTTACAGTCACCACATTACCTGCAACGTCTGGAAAAAATGTAGTTGTTGTATCTTCATTATTATCATATTGCCCGTTAGGTCCACCACTATCTACAAATTGACCACAAACATCAAAACTTTGCTCTGTTGTAAAACTCACAGGTCCAACCCAACCGCTTTGCTCATCATCGGTACATAAGGCTCTAATATAAACATCATAGGTTGTTGAACTTAATAAACTAGTTAATGTGTACGGATTTAAAAGTGCGATTACAGTAGTTCCTGCACCTTGTACAAAACCTGTTTCTCCATATTCTATTTCCCAACCATTATTTGGTGGGACTCCGTTATTATCAGTCCAACTAATAATTGCAGAAGAATCTGTTATATCATCAGCATCTATAGTAATATTAGATACATCTAAACATGGTGGAGTTTCTAAAGAAATTAAGGTTGGCGATTCAAAACACATTCCCCAATCAAAACCATTGTCATTATATCTTATTCTATATTTAAAACCTAACAACTGAGTTGTAGTAAAAGTTGCAATTATTAATGGTTGACTAACAAATGTTTGCATACCTGTACAACTTTTAAAATCTAAGTTGTTAGAGTTATTACTAAATTGTTGCCAAGGCATCCATAACCCAGTCGATAAATCCCACCATTCTAGAGTCAAAACGTCACCAACTCTTCTATACACGTAATCTACTGTTACTTGTATCTGTTGTTCTGCTGGAATTGCTGACACTAAATTTATTACTGGAGATTCTGCTGCTATATCATCGAATAAAGAACCAGAACCCGCAGCATCATCATCCCAACTAAAATTAGCAGAAACTCTTGGGTCTTGTGCAAAACCACTTGCAGAAAAAACACCATTAATAGTCCAATTTGCATTAGGCCAATTTGCTGGTTCGTTTATTATTTGAGACTGTATCAGCAAATTATTAGTAAAAAATGCTATAAAGATAAGTAATAACGTAATTTTCTTCATTTATATAAGGTTTCTATAGTTAGTTTATTTTTTTAAAAGGGATAAATTTATCATTATTATTTTGATTATCAAAATTTTGACTTAATTCAATTTTAATTAAAACAATTTCATTTTAATTTTCCCTATTCATTATTTGAAAAATTTTCAATAATAGATTGGCTTACGCCCATATTTGAGAATCCGCCGTCATGAAATAAATTTTGTAAAGTAACTTTTTTGGTTAAGTCGGAAAATAAAGAAATGGTATAATCTGCACATTCTAAAGCTGTCGCATTACCTAAAGGTGACATTTTTTCTGCATAATTAAAAAATCCATCAAAACCTTTTACACCAGAACCAGCAGTTGTAGGTGTTGGAGATTGAGAAATGGTATTTACACGTACTTTCTTTTCTGTTCCGAAGAAATAACCAAAACTACGAGCAATAGATTCTAAATACGCTTTGTTATCTGCCATATCATTATAATCTGGAAAAACTCTTTGCGCTGCCATATAAGTTAATGCTACAATACTTCCCCATTGATTCATTGCGTCATTATGATATAAAACATTCATCACTTTATGAAAGGAAACCGCAGATATATCCCAACCTTTTTCTGTAAATTTATAATTTTGTTCGGTATAACGAACTCCTTTTCTAACATTAACAGACATTCCTATTGAATGTAAAACAAAATCTAATTTACCACCTAAAATTTCCATTGATTTAGATACTAAATTTTCTAAATCTTCCATAGAAGTTGCATCTGCAGGAATTACTTCGGAATTTGTTTTTTTTGCTAATTCGTTTATTGCTCCCATTCGCAATGCTACTGGTGCATTTGTTAAAACAAAAGTTGCTCCTTCTTCATGTGCTCTCTCTGCAATTTTCCAAGCAATGGAGTTTTCATCTAATGCTCCAAATATGATTCCTTTTTTACCTTTTAATAAATTGTACATATTGTTTGTTTTTAGTCTTTAGTCTTTCTTTGGTCACGCAGAATTCACAGATCTCACGGATTTTTGTTTTTTGTCTTTGGTCTTTGGTCACGCAGAACTCACAGATCTCACGGATTTTTGTTTTTTGTTTTTTGTTTTTAGTCTTTGATCACACAGAACTCACAGATTTCACAGATTTTTTGTTTTTATTCTTAGTCTTTAGTCTGAAAATTAATAATCTATTGATCTTAAGTATTTTATTTTTTGTTTCCAAGTATCTAAGTCGGCTTGGTGTTTTTCTATATTTTTATAGACTCCTTTTACTAAAGGATTGTCTTTAGGTGTGTGCTTAAAGAAACCCAAATTGTTTTCTAACAATTTAATCTCCTTAGTAATCTCCTCTATTTTTTTACGAATAAAAAATGTTTCACCATCTAATTTTCTTATATTTTTTTGTTCAAGATAAGCGTCGATATTATTTTTAAAACGTAACATTATTGATTCATTTTTATCCATATCTAATTTGGAAAATAATTTATCGATTACTTTGTTAAATTTAGATTCGATAAATCGCATTTTTTGTGGGACTTGACCAAATTCTTTCCATTCTTTAATGAATGTTTTAATTTTATCTAAGGCGACTACTTCAACATCTTTTACGTCTTCTTTTAACTTATCTAAATATTCTTTTTTAGCATTAAAAACGACCATTAATTCTTCGTTTGCATCATCTTGAACTTTATACATTTTATCAAAAAATTCATTACAAACACTTCTAAATTCTTTCCATAATTTATCTGAAAATTTTCTAGGTACATGACCAATTGTTTTCCATTCTGCTTGAATTTTTTTATAAATATTAGATGTTTCCTCAAAATCTTCGCTGTCTTTTAAAGACAACGCTTTTTCGATTAACGCTCTTTTTTTATCTAAATTTACTTGATGCTCTGACTTTACATCTTTATAATATTCATTTTTCTTTTGATTAAAAATTCTTGTTGCTTCACGTAAAGATTCCCATAACTCATCTTTCTTTTCTTTAGTGACTTTACCTATTTTAAAAAATTCGTCTCTTAAAGTTTCTAATTCTTTAATTTTGTTTTGCCATAAATTATGTGAAGTAATATTTTCGATAGTTAGTTCATTTATTTTCTGAATTACCTCTTCTTTTTTAGGAATATTTTCTTCCCATTTCGCTTCTAATTCAGAAAACAATTCACGTCTTTTATCATGAATTATTTTTGTAGCTGCGCTAAATTTCTCCCAAATTTCTTCTCGAAACTCTCTTGCGACAGGACCAACATCTTCTTTCCAAATTCTATGAAGTATTTGTAATTCTTTAAATGCTTTTGCATTATCTGGCTCTTTTGTTAATTCTTCGGCACGTGCTACATATTTAGTTTTCTTTTCTAAATTATGTTTAAAATCTAAGTTTCTGAAATCCGATCTTAAATGTAAAAAATCATATACTTTTTGTTCATGGAATCTAAAAGTACGCCAAGTATCATCGTTTTTTTCGAATGGCACTGGTCCAAACGAACGCCATTTTTCTTGAATCTCTTTTAAATCATTATACATTGTGGAAGATTCTGAACTTGAAATCAACATTTTCAAATCTTCAATTAATGCAATTTTATTGATATAATTATTTTTACGTTCTTGCTCTTTTTGATTATAAAAATGCTTTACCTTATCACGATATTCATTAAAAACATTATAGAAATTTTTCTTTAAAGGCGTTGTGTAATGAAAGTCTATTTCATTGCCACCTTCTTCGATAAATTTTGCTTTTTCTGTTGCTATATAAGCATCAAATTTTTTATTAAAGTTTATTTTTAATTCGTTTACATCATTCTTAATGCTTTGAATTGGTTCACTACTAATGATGTTTTTAAGAAAACTGGTCAATTCTTCGAAACCGAAATCTGTGAAATCTGTTTTAGACTTTTCCTCTTTAATTTCTTTTTCTTCGGACTTTGTTTCTACTTCTTCTGTAGTACTTTCTGTGTTTTCTTTTTCTTCAGACTTATTATTACCAATTTCTTCCGTGGCAACTTCTGATTTTTCCGCTTCTTCTGGTTTCGTTGTTACTTCTTCAGGTTTGTTTTCTGAATTTTCTTTTTCAACTACTTGTTCTTCCACTTTAGTGTTTTCTGTATTTTCAGAATTACTATTTACTAAATTTTCGTCTTGCTCTTTATTGTCTAACATCTTTAATGTTTATAGGGGTCTTTTAATCTTCTAAAAAGATTATCATTATTATTAAGGTTGCAATATAGTCATAGCAGTTTAATTGACAAAGAAAAATTAATTTAGAATTTATTATACGTAATCGCTTTACAAAAAGAACCACAAAAGGCACAAAAGATAACACAAGACTTCTATGGTCTTTTGTGCCTTTTGTGGTTCAAAAAAAAATCTAATGTCCTATTTAATAGTAAAAAAAATAATATTTTCGATAACATCACCTTGTTTTTGTACTTAATAATACTACCACAAAACAAAAAACAACATAAATTAACGCATATAAATTACCGAAAAAATGATTTATTATTAATGCCTGAATAAAATAAGTTAACGGAAAAACAGTCAACCCCAAACTAAATTTTGCGGTTGAAATAAATTCCTTTTGTTTTACTTTTGATTTTAACCAACGCCAAATCAAAAATGGTGGAATGCTATTTAAAATTAATAAGTAATAGAACATGTTTTTTGTTTTAGATTTGGAATGTTGAATGTTGAATGTTAAATGCTGGATTTTCTGATTTGTCTCTTTTGGTGTTAAAAACTCTTTTTCAGAAATCGAATTTAATATTTCGAAATAATTCTCTTCATCATCAATATGAACGGTTATTTCTTCTAAACTTTTAGTAACCTGATCAATAATTAAACTTATAGATTTTTTTATATCATTTTTATCATAAAATTGAGATGCCAATATTGGTTTACCGTAAATTATAGCAACTTCTTTTGCGTAGTCTTTTGTATTGCTATAATTCATACCTATAGGAATAATATAAAATTCTTTATCTGGGTTTTTATCTAAATAATCAAACGTAATTCTTGTAAAACCTGCTCTTAATGCTCTTATTTTTCTTAATTCACTATGACTTCCTTCTGGGAAAATAAGAATACTTTTATTTTTATTTAATAACATATTACATTTATCAAAAACAGCTTCATTTAATTTTTTAGAGTTTACGCCATCACGTACTCTATAAATAGCAATTGCATTGATTGCATTTAACAACTTAGCACCAATTTTATTTTTAAACGCACTTGCTCTAGCTAAAAAATATAAAGCTCTAGGAGTTTCTGTAGCTATTAAAATAGGATCCATCATTGCATTTTGATGATTTGCTACAAACAAAACGGTTCCGTTTTTAGGAATATTATCCAAACCTTTAACATGAATTTTTTTATAAAATAAATGCAAACCAACTCGCACATAAAAACGGACAATCAAATAAAGTATATTCATAATTTACGCCATTACATTTTTTTGTTTATTTCTTTTGTCTTTTCGTGACCAAAAATACGCTAATAATAATCCTGAAAAAATATCCCAAACAGACCAAAAGGCTACTACTAAAGCCATGCCACCAAGGTTACTAAAAAACAAAAATACTAATAACAAACCTAAACCAGAATTTTGGATACCTGTTTCGATACTTAACGTTTTTTGATTCTCGTAAGATAGTTTCATAAATTTTGCCGTTTGAAAACCAACCATAAATAACAATGCATTTAATATTACTACTAAATAAAATGCATGATGAATGTGTTTTATAAAAACGTCGAAATTATCATAAAAAGCACCTGCAATAAAAATAACTAAAATTAATATAGAAACTGGTTTTAAAATTTTGGACGCAATAGTTGCAATTTTAGGTTTAAAATGTCTAATTAGCATTCCTACAATTAGTGGAATTCCTAGTATTAAAACAACTATTTCTAATACTTTTAACGGATTTAAGTTTACTTCTTTTAAAATTTCTGCTGTTGGTTGATAAAAATTTGCCCAAATTGCTAAATTAATTGGCGTCATAAACAATGCCATTGCAGTTGCAAAAGCAGTTAAACTTACCGATAATGCAGTATTACCTTTTGCTAATTTAGTCATAAAATTAGATACATTTCCGCCAGGACAAGCGGCAACCATTAGCAATCCTAAAGCTAAACTTGCTTGAGGTTTTAAAATGTAAATTAATAGTAAAGTTACTAACGGAACAATCAAAAACTGTAACAAGACACCAATTAATACTATTTTTGGTTTTTTAAAAAGGCTTTTGAAATCCGATATTTTTATATCTAAAGCAACACCTAACATTATTATTGCTAATAAAATATTAACTACCCAAAGCGAATCTGTATCGAAATTTAATTTTAATTGGTCTAATGGATTATTCATTTAACTTATGTTGTTTTTTGCATTTTTGAATCGTTAAAAATTGTGGCATCAAATATACGCTAATTTAATATTGTCTTAAATATTTGAATTAATTCCAACAATTTTAAAAAAATAATTTTTGTGTCTATTAAATATAGTTTAATTTAGCCATTCAATTTTGTAAATATAATTTAATTTTTTAAGTATTAAAGCAAAAATAATAAATAACAAAACCGAAAGACTTTTAAAGAACAACGAAAAAAAAGGTTCTTTAAATATTGCATCTACTATAAATTCCGTTGGTATTATTGTAGATGAAGGTTCGAATTTTAATTTTGAATTATTAAAAAGAATACAAAAAGAAATTGCTTCAGACTCTAACAACTTTCATGTATTAACTTGTAAAAATACTAGTGAAAGTTTTAATGAATTTAGAGGTGTTTTATTTTTCGAAAAAGATTTTTCATGGAATGGTTCTGTAAAGTCGAATGAATTAACGCAATTTTTAGATCAAAATTTTGATATGTTAATTGACTATACCAAAGCAAATACCGTATTTAAAAAATATATTGTTGCTAAATCAAAAGCCTCATTTAAAGTTGGTTACGCCGAAGTTGACGATAGGTTATATGATTTTATGATTGCCGTTGAAAACGAAGAAATAATATCCTTTAATAAAGAACTAATTAAATATCTAAAAATATTAAATAAATTATAATGAAAGAATTAATAGGCACTGGTGTTGCATTAGTAACTCCATTCACTAATGAAAATGAAGTAGATTACAATGCTTTAGAGAGACTGGTTGATTTTCAGATAGATAACAATATTGATTACTTGGTAATATTAGGTACAACTGGCGAACCTGCAACACTTACTAAAGAAGAAAAACAAAAAGTAATTGCTAAAATTGTTGCTGTAAATAATAAAAGACTACCTTTAGTTTTAGGAATTGGTGGAAATTCTACACAACAAATTATAGATGAAATTATAGCTACTAATTTAGACGATTTTTGTGCTATTTTATCGGTTTCACCTTATTATAACAAACCAACGCAAGAAGGTATTTATCAGCATTTTAAAATGATTGCTAATGCTACCGATAAAGCAATAATTCTATATAATGTACCACACAGAACTGGTAAAAATGTAGAACCAAAAACCATAATTCGTTTAGCAAACGATTGTAAAAATATTGTTGCTGTAAAAGATGCCGCAAGTGATATTTCTCAAACTTTTGAGATTCTTAAAAATAAACCAACCGATTTTCATGTAATTTCTGGTGATGATGCTTTAGGATTAACTTCAGTTCTTGCTGGCGGATCTGGTGTTATTAGTGTTATCGGTCAAGGAATGCCAACCGAATTTACTAAAATGATAAATTACGGTTTAAATGACAAAGCAAAACAAGCTTATGAAATTCAATTTGAATTAGACAATCTTACCAATCTGATTTTTGCCGAAGGAAATCCTGCGGGAATTAAATGTGTCTTAAATCATAAAAATATTATGGAAACTAATGTGAGATTACCTTTAATCGCTGTTTCAGATGAATTGAAAGAGTTGATTGTTGGTGAGTTGTAAGGTTTCTTAGTTTTTTAGGTTTTCTTAAAAGTGCTAAGTTGTAAAGTTTTTAGGTGTATTTTGTATTATTATAAGAACGCAACTTACTTGAATTGTGTAATTACGTTTTTCAGTTAGTATATGAAAAGTAGGCGATTTCGAAGTACGAAACTTTTGGTTAAGTACAAAGTTTGATACGAACCAAAAACCTTGAATTTAGTACTAAAACCGCTATTATTTTTCTTTAGTATTACCAACTGGTTGTTCTTCACGTTCTGCTGATAGTGTTGGCAAAGACATACCTTGAGCATTGGCTACTTTATATCTATTCCAATTACCCAAACAGGAACTGAAATTACTTTAGCAAAATCATTTAAAATTTTCACACTTTTGTCATAAGTTACAATTCCGTCACTTAACATTGTTTCTAAATCTCCTGTAGGAACGACATAAACTAAACAATCAATTGAATTTTGAACATTTGCTTTTAAGACTTTAAAAAAATCTCTATATGCTAAAGCCCAATTTCCAAATTGTATTTCACCAACTATTAATGGTGTATCAGTATCTTGTTCTTTAAATTCTATGTCAATTCCAATATTTTCTTTCCCTTCTAATTCTTTAGCAATGTGAGAAAGGTCTTTGTTTTTTTTCAAAAACTCATTCCATCTTTTCTCTCCTTCGTGGTAATGAAGTTCTCCAAAGCATAAATTTCTTAACGAATTGATATTTTTTGTGTGATTTAAAATCGCAAAATCAAAACCACCAATTGTACTTTTTTCAGAACTAAAATAGAAAACACCTTTTTCTTCATTGACTTCAAATTTCACTTCATTTTCAAGTTTGTTCTGAAGTAATTTTCTCAACTCAATATTTAAAACATCTGCTTTTATTCCTTTACTCTTTTTGCTTTTAGTCTTTTTAATTCGTGTTTCAATTAGTATTTTGGATGACAAACAATTAATTAAGTCATCACGTAAATCACAATGAGTATTTAAAATTTCATAAGCGTGATGATGATAATGTTCTTTTGAAACAAATAATTTACCTGAGTTTATTTCACTCCATTTTTTTATTTCTTGACCTGTCATAATTACTCATTTATTTGATTATAAAGTGCCTCTCCAATTTTTTCAATTACTCCAACTACAAGTGCATTCCCCATAAAAAACGCTCTTTTTGTATCTGTAATTCCTTCCATTTTTGTGTGGTCGTCTGGAAACATATTTAGTCGTTCCAATTCAACTGGTGTTAATCTTCTTAAACCTCTATCTGAAACAATTACGTGTTTAAATCTTGAAGGTGATTTTCCGCCTTCTCCTGTAATTATAGTTCTTGAAGCGTTATCTAAAGCGTCAGGATAAATCATTCCGCCTTCAGAGTAATTGTATTTAAAACCCTCTTTAGAAATTCTAAGAATAGATTTAGATCCTTTTAAATATTCCCACATTTCTTTTTCAGTAGTTATTATTTTTTCTCTTCCGTCTTTTTCTAAAATAGATTTAGGACTTTTTAATTTATTGTTTTTAATAAAGAACTCATCTGTTACTTCTCCGTTTTGAAGAACATCACTTAAAACTGTTCTTTTTCCGTTATAATTTGGACTTGTTTTAGTTGTATAAACTTTGCCTTTATAAAGTAATCCTGTGTTTTGAAATGGTGAAAGTTTACCTTCTTTATTAAATTCAGTTGTTATTTCTTCTAAACTTCCTTTGATTTCAAATTCTTCAAGTTTATTTATTTTTTCTAAAGGGAAAGCATTTGCAATTGTTCCTTTCTTTTGAAGCCAATCTGTTTTTTTTGATTTAGATATTCTTTTATATACATCAGTTGTTTTATGATAACCAATAATAAAAGTTCGTCTTCTTCTTTGTGGCATTCCGTATTCTCCTGCATTTACAACTCGCCATTCAACAGCATAACCTAAATCATTTAAACTTTTTAGCATAACTGCAAAATCACGACCTCTTTGAGACGCTGGCGATTTTAAAAGTCTATCTACATTCTCTAAAAACAAATATTTTGGTTTGTTTTTTTTGTCTTCTAAAATTTTGTGAATTGACCACCAAAGCACACCTTTTTTTCCTTTTAAACCTTTTGAATTATGTAATGTTGTCGCAACAGAATAATCTTGACAAGGAAAACCTCCAACCAACAAATCGTGATCTGGAATTTCCTCAACATTTCTTGTTACAACTTCATTTATGTCTTCATTTGAGTGGTTTTCTTTTCCAAATTGTTTTTCGTAAACCATTGATGCGTGTTGCATTTTTGTTGACGGTTCCCATTGATTACTCCAAACAATATCATAATTATTGTATTTTTCAAGTCCAAGACGAAAACCTCCAACACCTGCAAATAGTTCGGCTACTTTTATTTTATTCACCTGTTTTATATTTTTTTTTAGGAGTTTATCTGTTCGCTCCGCTCGGGTGTTATTTTCCATTTTCTTGAGATTTGTAATAATTAATTTTTTCTTCTGCAACTCTTAAAATTTCTGTAGTTGCTTGTGTATATTTTAAATCTTCTGCAATTTTTTCAGAATACCAATTAATAATTAGTTCTTGTTCTGAAAGGTTGTAGAATTTCGCAAGTCTAATTAGTTGCTCTTTTGTAGGTTTTCTTTCGTTTTTTTCAAATTTGCTAATCAAAGATTGATCAATATCAACTTTCGCTGATACTTTTCTCAAAATCATTTTCTTTTCTTCTCGTGCAACTTTTAAAATATTTCCTAATGATTTCATTGGACAAATTTATTTTAGACTAATATTGTCCAAAAGTAAATATTTTTTTTGAATTAGAAGGGTTTTTAGTGGGATTTTACTCTTTTATTTTTTTGTAGTGGAATTGAGCATTAGCAAAAAATAAATGTGTGAAATATGCGGTTGGTTGTTAGTACGGTTTTTTTCGTTTTGGGTTTGTTGGTAACGTTTATATATAACCGAAAAGCGAAGTTAGTGAAAATAATGAAAACCCTAAAAATATATTTTATAAATTTGGAAACCAAAAAGTTGCATTTGCTAGTTGAATCTACCAAGTCAATTTTATTTAAAAAAGAACTAATTCTATTATTAATTCAGCAATAATTCCAACAAAATTAACAAACATTTAGCACAAAAAAAACATTCCATTTACGGTATAAAATTACTTTTGTTTTTTATAGTTTATAATTCATTAAATAATATTACTTTTGCAAGATGAAAAATTTAGTTTTCTTAATACTGTTAATCCTAACGTTTGCTAGTTGTAGTGAATATCAAAAAGTATTGAATAAAGGTACAATTCCTGAGCAATATAAAATGGCGGAAAGTCTTTATAAAGAAGGTAAATATTCTAAAGCTTTAAACTTGTTCGAAAAAGTTACACCTGCATTTAGAGGAAAACCACAATTACAACGTATTCAGTTTATGGTTGCCAATGCAAATTACAAAACTAAAAGTTACGAATTATCGTCCTATTACTTTAATCGTTTTATAAATAACTATCCTAATAGTACTAAATTAGAAGAAGCAAAATTTTTAGTTTCTCAGAGTTACTATAAAGCTTCGCCTGTATATAGTTTAGATCAAAAGGATAGTCATAAAGCATTAACATCTTTACAAGCATTTTTAGATCGTTACCCAGAATCTGAAAATACTACTTTAGTAAACAATCAGTATCAAGAACTAACGGAGAAATTAGAAAAAAAGGCTTTCGAAATAGCAAAACAATATTATACAACTGAATTTTATAATGCAGCAATAGCAGCCTTAGATGTTTTTATATCTGAATATTTAGGTACAAAATATAAAGAGGAAGCATTGTTTTACATATTTAAATCAGGTCATGATTTAAGTATAAAAAGTATTTACTCCAAAAAAGAACAACGTTTAAATGATGCGTTAAAATATCACAAAAGACTTTTAAAATACTATCCAGAATCTGAATTCTTAATTGAATCAGAAGATATGGTAGTAAAAATTAATAGTGAATTAGAGAAATTCAATCCAACAAATAGCAAATAATTATTATGCAAGATTATAAAAATACCGATGCTGCGCAATCTACAATTACTTACGACAAAGACAAGATTGAAGCGCCAACACAAAACATATACGAAGCAATTTCGATTATTGCCAAAAGAGCTTCACAAATTAATGTAGATTTAAAACAAGAACTAGTTGAAAAATTAGACGAGTTTGCTACACATAATGATAGCTTAGAAGAAATTTTTGAAAACAAAGAACAAATCGAAGTTTCGAAATTTTACGAACGTTTACCAAAACCAACTGCATTGGCTGTTGAAGAATGGTTAAATGGCCAAATTTATTATAGAACTCCTGAAGTTATAGAGGACGAAACAATAACGACTACAGAAAAAAACTAATTATAATGTCTGTTTTAAATGGTAAAAAAATACTCTTAGGAGTAAGTGGCGGTATTGCTGCATTTAAAACAGCAAGTTTAGTACGGTTATTTATTAAATCTGGTGCAGAAGTTAAAGTTATAATGACTACTGCTGCCAAAGATTTTGTAACACCACTAACTCTTTCTACACTATCTAAAAACCCAGTTTATTCCGCATTTTTTGATACAGAAAATGAGAATGAATTATGGAACAATCATGTTGATTTAGGTCTTTGGGCAGATTTAATGCTTATTGCACCTGCAACTGCCAATACACTTTCTAAAATGTCTAATGGTACAAGCGATAATTTTTTATTAGCTTGTTACTTATCCGCTAAATGCAAAGTTTATTTTGCTCCAGCAATGGATTTGGACATGCACAAACACCAGAGCACAAAAAATAGCATTGAAAAATTACAAAGTTTCGATAATATTTTAATTCCTGCAACTAGTGGCGAATTAGCAAGCGGTTTAGTTGGTGAAGGAAGAATGGCAGAACCAGAAGACATTATTCAATTTATTGAAAAAGATATTTTAGCAACTTTGCCTTTGCGAAACAAAATTGTATTAATAACTGCGGGACCAACACACGAAGCAATAGATCCTGTAAGATATATCGGCAACAGATCAACTGGTAAAATGGGTTATAAATTAGCACATCAAGCGGCTAATTTAGGTGCTAAAGTAATTTTAGTTTCTGGACCTTCAAACGAAAAAACTACACATTCGTTTATAAAAAGGATAGATGTGAAAACCGCAAGCGAAATGTATGACATTGTGCATGAAAATTACACGAACGCTAATATTGTAATTGCAGCAGCTGCGGTAGCAGATTATACACCTGCAAGTGTTCAAAACAAAAAAATTAAGAAAAAAGATGCAAAATTACAAATTGACTTAGTGCCAACTAAAGATATTTTAGCGTCTATGGGAAAACTAAAAAAACAACAATTTTTAGTTGGTTTTGCTTTAGAAACCGATAACGAACTACAGAATGCTATTGGTAAATTACATCGTAAAAACTTAGACCTTATTGTATTAAATTCGTTACAAGATAAAGGCGCAGGTTTTGCTACAAGCACAAACAAAATCACCATTATTGATAAGCAAGAGAAAACTACAGAATTTGCACTAAAATCTAAAACCGAAGTAGCGAAAGATATTTTTGTTGAAATCTTGCAAAGATTAAACGAATAAAAACATACTAAGCATAAATTAAATTCGTTTTTTGTATATTGCACACTATAATATAAGATAAAAATGCGTAAAATTATTTTCCTTTTAGTATTGGTTTTTTCTTTTAATAATTTAAAAGCACAAGAGTTAGATTGTACCATAACTATTAATCACGATCAGATTAGAACATCAAATAATCAAATTTTTCAAACCTTAGAAAAAGCGATATTTGATTATATGAACAAAACTAAATGGACAGACAAACGTTTTAAAAAACAAGAAAAAATTAAATGTGCTATGACATTTAATATAACCGAACAACCTGATACCGATCATTTTAAAGGTTCTTTACAAATACAAGTTTTAAGACCTGTTTTTAATTCTACCTACTTGTCACCTATCTTAAACCTAAGTGATAATGATTTGTCATTTAGATACGAAGAATACCAACCATTAATTTATAATGATAATGTTTTTCAAGCGAATTTAACTTCATTATTACATTATTATGCAAATGTTATTCTAGGTATTGATGCCGATACTTTTGAATATAAAGGTGGCGAAGAATATTATAAAAAAGCAGAAGTAATTATTTTAGTTGCACAACAAAGTGGTTTTGTAGGCTGGAAAAAAATTGATGGTCCTAATACTCGATTTCATTTTATTAATGAGAATTTAAATGAAATATATAAAGATTTTCGTTTTGCTATGTATCGCTATCACATTTCTGGTTTAGATATAATGTTAGATGATAAAACAAAAGCAAAAAACAATATTGCAGAAGCAATAACCAATTTGCAACGAATTTACTCAAAAAGACCACGTTCCTACTTATTACGGGTGTTTTTAGACACAAAAGAAGAAGAAATTGTTTCTATTTTTAAAGATGGCCCAAAAACAGATACTAGAGGTTTAAAAGAAATGCTTGCTCGAGTTTATGGTGCAAGAAATAATAGTTGGGAAAAAATTCAGTAACAAAATGGTAAAGACGTTTTGCAAAACGTCTTTACCATTTTTAATTACTGTTGTCCGATAAAAATTATAGACAAAGACTAAAAACCCAATAAAACAAAGAGGTAAGGAGGTATTTGTAAAACGACACCTTCCTTTTTAAAAAATTAATTAAAGAATTATTGCCAAACTCACTTTGTTTTTTAAACAAAAGATTATCAAATAGTTACGATTTGGTCTTTTGTCTAATATCTAATAGCGAAGCGGTCTAATGTCTTTATCGGACAATACTGATTTTTAATGAAAAACCTATAATTTACAATAACAGAACCTTCATTTTTAGTTACAAATTTGTACTTTAGCAACTTAAATGCTAAAATAAAATGCTACAAAGTTTAACGGTAAAAAACTACGCTTTAATTGAAAATTTACAAGTAGATTTTACAACTGGTTTATCTACTATAACTGGCGAAACTGGTGCAGGTAAATCCATTTTACTTGGCGCATTAGGTCTGGTTTTAGGAAAACGTGCAGACCTTTCTAGTCTTAAAAATAAAGATCAAAAATGTATTATTGAAGTGTCTTTTGATATTCAAAATTATCCATTAAAAACATTTTTTAAGAAAAACGATTTAGATTACGAAGCAATAACTATTATTAGACGTGAAATTCTTCCGTCAGGCAAGTCACGTGCTTTTTTAAACGACACGCCTGTTACGTTAAATATTCTTCAGGAATTAAGCAGTAAATTAGTTGATATTCATTCGCAACATCAAACTTTATTGTTGGCAAATACTTCTTTTCAGTTTCAGTTGTTAGATGCTTTAGCTAAAAGCGGAAAATATTTAGACTCCTACAAAAGAGGCTTAATTCTTTATAAAAAATCGGAAAAAGAATTAATCGAAATTAAAAACAATCTTAAAAAACAAAAAGAACAATACGAATATAATCTACACCTTTTTGAAGAATTAGAACAAACCAATTTTAAAGCAGATGAGCAAGAATCTTTAGAACAAGAATTAGAAAAACTTAATCACGCCGAAGAAATTAAATCACAATTAAATTCGGTTTTTTCTACCTTACAAAATGAAGAACAAGGTTTATTAAACGCATTAAACTTAATTGCAAATAACATACAATCTATTTCTAGTTACAGCAAAAATTACAAACAACTAAATAATCGCATACAAAGTCTTAAAATTGAATTAGAAGACATTTCTAAAGAGATTGAAAATGAAAATGAGCAAGTTGAATACAATCCGTTATTAATAGAAAAAGCAAACGATCGTTTGCAATTGTTATATGATTTATTTAAAAAGCACAAAGTTGAATCTATTGCAGATTTATTAGTTGTAAAAAATGATTTAGACGAAAAAGTACAACAAGCAGATCAAGCAGATGAGATATTAATTAAAAAACAAACTGAAGTTGCCACAATAGAAAAAGAATTAGACAAATTAGCAATTACAATTCATACAAAGCGTAAAGAAAAAATACCGAATTTAATAAAAAGTTTAGAAACTATTTTAAGCAATTTAGAAATGCCTCACGTTACTTTTAAAATTGATTTAAAGCAACAAAAAACTTATTTTACTAACGGCAAGGATGAAATTAATTTTTTAATTTCTGTAAATAAAGGAACGGATTTTATACCCATAAAAAAAGGACCTTCTGGCGGAGAAATGTCTAGAATTATGTTAGCAATTAAAACCGTTTTATCAAAACACAGCAAATTACCAACCATTATTTTTGATGAAATAGATACTGGTGTTTCTGGTGAGGTTTCTACAAAAATTGCCAAAGTAATGCAAAGTATGAGCAAGAATATGCAAATTATTACCATTACGCATTTACCTCAAATTGCATCAAAAGGCGAAACACATTACAAAGTTTTTAAACAAGAAATAGATAATGTAATAGAAACAAATATCAAACAATTAAATACGCAAGAACGCATTAATGAAATTGCCGAAATGCTAGGCGGAAAAAAATTAACAGATTCTGCTATAAATCATGCTAAGCAATTGTTGGAAAATTGATATTGATATGATTATTTATAGTCATCGCATCAATTAATTCAAACTGTTATTTTAAGTTGTGACGTGATATTTTTTTAGGTTTAATGGACACTATCCTAAAAAGTGTGTAAACTTTTTCTTGTGGTAAGTTAATTTTATAGTCGAACCCTTTGATAAAATATAGTAATAAATTGGTTTAAAATCAAACCCCAATTTTTAATTGATAAAGTCCATTTTTTTGTAATTTCATTTAATGCCAAATAGACTGGTTTTTTGACTGAATTATCCGTTGGAAAAGAGAGTTTGCTTAGATCACATATAAAAATTGAGAGAATTATAAAATGATTTTTTCAAAACATTACAAATGTAAAAAAAGATTAACGATTGGAGATTGTTGATTGGAGATTTAAGAATTGAAATCTATTACTTCAAAAACCAAAAACAAGTAAACCACAACCCTAAAAAGATTAACGATTGGAGATTGTTGATTGGAGATTTAAGAATTGAAATCTATTACTTCAAAAACCAAAAACAAGTAAACCACAACCCTAAAAAAACCTCATTAAAATTAATTAATGAGGTTTGAAATATTTATACGATGAAAAAGATTATCCTAATCTAACCGTTTTGAAATTTGCTACTGCTACGTCACCATAAGTTTTAATGTAATCTGCAACACTTTTCTTTTCATCTTTAATGAAATTTTGATCTAACAAACATTGCTCTTGATCTAAAGTTGTATTATCAGAAATAAAACGTTGTATTTTACCAGGTAAGATATTACCCCAGATTTTTTCTGGTTTACCTTCTTCTGCTAATTGCTTTTTTGCATCTTCTTCAGCTTGTGCTAAAACAGCATCAGACAATTGTGCCATAGAAATATATTGAGGTACATTTATTAAGTGTTTACCTAAACGTGCTCTTTCTTCGTTATCTTTTTCGATAACTGCAATTCTTGCTTCCGTTTCAGAGGCAACAAAATCTGCATCAAAATCTTTGTAAGACAATGTAGTTGCTCCCATTGAAGCTGCTTGCATTGCTAAATCTTTAGTTAACACATCTGCTTTATCCACAGCATTATTTAAACCAACAATAGCAGCAATTTTATTACCGTGAATATAAGAACCAACATAACTTGCTTCTACTCTTTCAAAAGCAGGTATTTCAATTTTCTCACCAATAACACCAGTTTGTTCTATTAATTTTTCAGCAACAGTCATTCCGCCAAAATCAGCAGTTAAAAAAGATTCTCTATCTTTATGATTCATTGCAATATCTACAAATTGACTTGCTAATTCTTTAAACGAATCGTTTTTACCAACAAAATCAGTTTCACAAGCAACAACAATAGCAACACCAACAGTGTTATCATCATTTAATTTTGCTATTGCAACACCTTCAGCAGAATCTCTATCTGCTCTTTTTGCAGCTACTTTTTGTCCTTTTTTACGTAATACTGTTATTGCTTCTTCGAAATTACCATTTGCTTCAACTAATGCATTTTTACAATCCATCATTCCAGCACCAGTTGCTTCTCTTAATTTTTTTACGTCTGCAGCAGTTATTTTTGCCATTTTATTTTATGTTTTAAAAAATGCCGAATCCGAGTAAACGAAATCGGCATTTATTGTTGTTATGTTTTCCTTTTAAAAGGAAAATACTTAAATTTAATTATTACTTTTTATCTTCTTTTTTATCTTCTTTTTTATCTTCTTTTTTGTCTTTACCTAATTTTCTTTCAGCAAGACCTTCAGTAATAGCACTAGTTAAGTGACCTAAAACTTCCTCTATAGACTTAGAAGCATCATCATTAGATGGTAAAACAAAATCAATCAATCTAGGGTCAGAATTAGTATCTACCATTGCAAAAATAGGAATGTTTAATTTACGTGCTTCTGCAACTGCGATATGTTCTCTTCGGATATCTACTACAATTAATGCTCCTGGTAAACGAGTCATATCTGTAATAGAACCTAAATTCTTTTCTAATTTTAACCTTGTACGATTAATTTGTAATTTTTCTCTTTTAGATAACGCATCAAAAGAACCGTCTAATTTCATTCTATCAATAACGTCCATTTTTTTAACAGCTTTACGAATAGTAATAAAGTTAGTTAACATGCCACCTGGCCATCTTTCAGCGATATAAGGCATATTAACCGATTCTGCATTTCTAGCAATAATTTCTTTTGCTTGTTTTTTAGTAGAAACATACATAATTTTTCTACCTGAAGCAGCAATTTTGTGTAATGCTTTTTGAGCATCTTCAATTTTTGCTACTGTCTTATATAAATCTATAATATGCACACCTTTACGTTCTGTATAGATATATGGTGCCATATTAGGATTCCACTTTCTTGTTAAATGTCCAAAATGAACACCTGCATCTAACAATTTTTTTACTTCGATTTTACTCATTTTATTTTTGTTTACTTTCCTTTGTTATTATTTATTAGCAATAATTAAGTAGCTTCTGTAAAGATCTTAATTATTTGGATGCTAAACCTTTTTGATTGATGATTTCTGAATTTGGATTTCTGATTTCTTTAAAAGAATAAAAACTATAATCCAAAAACCAATGACCAATCTATCTTTTAGAGAATTGGAATTTCTTACGTGCTTTTTTCTGTCCGAATTTTTTACGCTCTACCATTCTTGGATCTCTAGTTAATAAACCTTCTGGTTTTAATGCTATTCTGTTTTCTTCGTCTAATTCGCAAAGTGCTCTAGCAATTGCTAAACGAACTGCTTCTGCTTGACCAGTAATTCCACCACCAAAAACATTTACCGATACGTCGAATTTATCTACGTTTTCAGTTACTGCGAAAGGTTGGTTTAATTTAAATTGTAACGTACCAGTTGTAAAATAATCTTTTACATCTTTACCGTTAATTGTCATTTTACCAGAACCTTCACTCATATAAATACGAGCAACTGCAGTTTTTCTTCTACCTATTTTGTGTATTGTATCCATATTTTATTTGAATTCACTTAAATTAATTACTTTTGGATTTTGAGCTTCTTGTTTATGTTCACTACCTGAATAAACATATAAGTTTTTGTAAATAGCTCTACCTAATTTGTTTTTAGGTAACATTCCTTTTACTGCTTTTTCTACTAAACGGATTGGGTCTTTTCCAAACATTTGTTCAGCAGTTAGCGTTCTTTGTCCTCCTGGATAACCTGTATGGCGGATGTAAGTTTTGTCCGTCCATTTTTTACCAGTTAATTTAATCTTCTCAGCGTTGATTACAATGACATTGTCACCACAATCTACGTGAGGCGTAAAGTTTGCCTTGTGTTTACCTCTAACTAGTTTTGCAACTTTAGACGCTAAACGACCAAGTATTTCTCCTTCTGCATCAACAATTAACCATTCTTTATTAACGGTTTTTCTGTTTGCTGAAACAGTCTTGTAACTTAATGTATTCACACGTATATTTTTAATTAAACATTCCTCTTTACTCTAAAGAGTCTGCAAAAGTAATACTAATTATTAGTTTAACAATGACGGAATGTGGTTTTTTTACAATGATAATTTCTTAATTTCACACAAAATAAAACAATGTGAAATTATGAGTTTAAAATACCAAATTATTTCATAAACTTGTAACAAATAATAAAAATTACCAACCAATTAAGTAAAACTAATCAAATGTTCAAAAAATTTATTTCTTTAGAGTGGAAACAATTTAAACGTTCTGCAAATTTCAACAAAGGTTTAGCAATTAAAATTTTTATGGGTATTGGTGTGTTTTTCCTATTAATCTATGCTATTGCCGCTGGAGTGTTTCTTTATTTTGGTTTGGAAGAATTTTTTCCAGAAACAAAACCATGGATTTTAGTAAATAATTTTATCCTGTTTTGGTTTCTTTTAGAATTGACTTTTAGATATCTTATTCAAAAAATGCCTGTAATTCACATCAAACCACTTCTTATTTTGCCTATTGAACGAAAATCGGTTGTTCATTACGGATTAAGCAAATCTTTAATCACCATTTTTAATTTTATACCTTTATTTATTTTATTGCCTTTTTCAGTAGTTTTAATGATAAAAGGTCATAATATAATAAACGTAATCGGATGGTTTATTGGCATATATTGTATTTCACTTTCCTTAAATTTTATAACATTATTAATAAATAAAAGTGACACAATATTTTATAGTATATTAGGTCTTTTAATTTGTCTTATTGGCTTAGAATACTTCGAAATCTTAAAAATATCAGTATTTGTAGGTAAAGCATTTAATTTCTTATCGCAAAATACTTACATTGTTATTTTGCCAATTATAGCTTTAATTACTAGTTATTATTTCGGATTTAAATTCATGCAAAAAAACTTAAACCTAGATGATTTAGGTACAAAAATTAAAAATGTAAATGCCACAGATTTATCATGGTTAAATCGTTTTGGCGATGTAGCACCATTTCTTAAAAACGATTTAAAACTTATTTGGAGAAATGTACGACCTAAAAAAACCGTTTTATCAGCAGGTGTTTTCTTATTTTATGCATTATATTTTATTATGATGAAACAAAATGATGGAAGCTCACCTGTAATTATGGCATTTGCAATGATGTTTGTAACTGGTGGTTTTGCGATGACATTTGGACAATTTGTACCTTCTTGGGATAGTGAATATTATCCGTTATTAATGAGTCAAAATATTAGATATAAAACTTATTTAGATGCAAAATGGTACTTAATGGGTTTTGCCGTAATCGTGTCTTTTATATTAGCAACACCATATATTTATTTTGGATGGAGAGTCTATTCCTTATTAATAGCAGGTGCATTTTTTAATTTAGGAATTAATTCTTATTTGGTATTATTTGGCGGTGTTTTAAATCGAATGCCACTAAAATTAAACGAAAAAGCAAAAGCCTTTGGCAATACACAAGGTTTTAAAATGTCGAACATGTTAATTGCCTTACCAAAAATATTTCTACCAATGCTAATGTTTGGCATTCCATATGCTATTTGGGGATTTAACTCGGGCATTATAACTATTATTTTATTCGGAATTGCTGGCATACTTTTAAAAAATTATATTCTTAAAAAAATTGAAAATATTTATCAAAAAACGAAATACAAAATGGTAGCAGCGTATAATCAAAAAGATTAGATTTTAATGTGATAATGTAAAATTACATCCATTAAAACAGGTGTAGAAACAAATAAACGATTAAACAATTAAACGATTAAACAAAAATAAATGATACAAGCAACGAATCTAACTAAAAAATACGGCAATGTTACCGTTTTAAATATTGAAAACTTACACATTAAAAAAGGACAGAGTATTGGCTTAGTCGGTAATAATGGCGCTGGAAAAACAACTTTTTTTAATTTATTATTAGATTTAATCGAACCTACAACTGGCGAGATAATAAGTAACAATATAAAAGTAAATAAAAGTGAAGATTGGAAACCTTTTACCGCAGCGTTTATAGATGAAAGTTTTTTAATCGGCTATTTAACTCCAGAAGAATATTTTTACTTTATTGGCGAATTACGAGGGGAAAGTAAAGCGGATATAGATGATTTCTTAACACAATTTACCGAAATATTTAATGACGAAATTCTAAACAAAAAAAAATATTTACGTGACTTATCTAAAGGTAATCAGAAAAAAGCAGGTATTATCGCCGCTTTAATTGGCGAACCAGAAGTGATTATTTTAGACGAACCTTTCGCAAATTTAGATCCAACTACACAAATTAGATTAAAAAAAATGTTAATATCTTTAACGAAAAATAAGAATGTAACGGTTTTAATTTCGAGCCATGATTTAGGTCACGTGACCGAAGTTTGTGAAAGAATCATAGTTTTAGACAAAGGCGATTTAATTAAAGATTTACAAACTTCTCCTGAAACTTTAAAAGAATTAGAAGCGCATTTTACGGTTTAAGTTTTTCTCCCGCAGATTTCGCTGATTTTCACAAAGTTTTTTGTGGTTTTAATTTCACACAGATTTCGCAGAGTTTATAGTTTTACTCCTTTTCCTACACTAAAATCAAGGATTACTCAGATTTGACTTTTGTAATATTTTGTAAACTTTTGTGCCTTTTGTGGTTTTAATTTTACGTCGATTTTACATATTATCCTCAGGTATTCTGCTATGCAATATAATGGTAAAAACAATTGCTTAAATTTCAACAAACATCTATTTAAACCTATATTTCCTAAGTACTAAATATGATAAAAAATAAAAAAACTACTCTTTTAAAATAAATTCGTACTTTTACAAACCTTTTTACAATAAATTAAAAGGAAAATAGTTTATAATAAGTACAAAAAATTTACTCTTGAAAAAATTAACTATTCACATAATTGTAATTCTCTTAATTACATTATCTATATGGAGTTGTTCTACTAAAAAAAATGGCTTTTTAAACAGAACTCTTCATTCAACCGCTACAAAATACAATGTTTTATATAATGGTCGTGTTGCGTATGATACTCAAAAAAAACAAATTGATGATGCTTACCAAGACGATTTTTACAAAATTTTACCAATAGAACCTTTAGATATAAAAGAGGAAACTATTTCTGTTGCTCCTCCAGGATCTAAAAAATCGACGACAAAATCTAGTTCTTCAGGTTTTAAAAGAGCAGAAGAAAAAGCGGTGAAAGCAATTCAAAAACATTCTATGAATATTGCTGCTTCCGAAAAAAATAAACAAATAGATGATGCGTATTTACTTTTAGGGAAAGCAAGGTATTACGACCAACGTTTTGTACCTGCTTTAGAAACTTTTAAATATATGATTAAAAAGTACCCTAAATCTAAATTATTCAATATTGCAAGAATTTGGGAGGCAAAAACACTAGTTCGTTTAGGGCAAGAAGAAGATGCCATATACAAATTAGATCGATATTTAACCAAAACTAAAGATTTACCCGATGCGATTAGAGTAGATGCACATACTGCATTAGCAATGGCATACACAACCTTAGATAGTACACAACAAATAATAAATAATTTAAATAGTGCTCTTTTCTACGCAAATAAATTAAGCAAAAATAAAATCACTACTTACGATGCCCAAGGCGAAGTTGTAGGTGAAAATATAGCAAATAGTCTAAATAAAAATTTAGGTTTTAGCAAAGTTCAGAGAAATCAAGTTGTTAGAAACGCATTTATTTTAGCACAATTATATCGTCAGCAAAATAAAATAGATTCTTCTAATATTGTTTTCGACAAAATAGCGACATTCAAAAAACCATATAGGTATTCTATTTACGCTCAAATTGAACGTGCAAAAAATTACGACGCTAAAAATGATGATACAGAAACGATTTTAGCATCTTTAGAAAAACTTACTCACAATAGAGATAATAGGCCATATTTGGATGGTGTCTTTTTTCAATTAGGAAAAATTAATCTTGTAAATAACGAAATAACTAAAGCAACAGACTTTTTCAAAAAATCACTAAGGACAGAACTTGCAAAAGATGTTCAGAAAAGTTTTGCTTACGAAGAATTAGGTAATATAAACTTTGACAAAGCAAACTTTCAACATGCGGGTTCCTATTATGACAGTGTTTTGGCTATTACAAAAAATCCAAACACTAAAAGAAATAGAAAAATAAAACGTAAACGTAAAAGTTTAGACGAAGTAATAAGATTAGAAAATATAGCGAATAAAAACGATAGTATTTTAACTTTAGCTGGTTTGTCAAAAGATGAGCAAAGTAATTTCTTTCAAAAATATATAGATAAATTAAAGAAAAAAGAAAAAGAAGAAAAAATTATTGCCGAAAACAAAAAACGTTCAAACAATGGCTCTAATTTCGGAGTTAGTTCTAGTCAAGGTAATACAGGTGGCACTTTTTATTTTTACAATACACAAACAGTCGGTTTTGGACAACAAGAGTTTCAAAAAATATGGGGAAACCGTGGTTTAGAAGACAATTGGAGACTTTCAAGCAGAAAATCAAATAAACAAGATACAACTAGTGAAAACAAAAAAGAGGAAGAAACTGTAGATCAATCTAGAAAATTTGAACTCGCATATTATTTAGAACAAATACCTACAGAAACTAATGTATTAGACAGCATATCTAACTACAGAAACAAAGCATATTATAATTTAGGTCTAATATATAAGGAGAAGTTTAATAAATACGAATTAGCCACTACAAAATTAGAAAAATTATTAACGCAAAAACCTCTAGAAAACTTAGTACTACCTACTTATTACCATTTATATAAAGCATTTGGCAAATTTGACCAAGTAAAAAGTGATTATTACAAAAATAAAATAACATCGGAATATGAAGATTCTCGCTATGCACAGTTAATAAATAACCCAAATATTTCATCGGATGAATTAAACACAAAAGACTCACCAGACGAAATATACAAAACGGTTTATGCACTTTATCTAGACGAAAAACACACAGAAACCTTAGAACAAAGTAATCTATACATAAAACAATTTACGGAGTTACCAATAATACCTAAATTTGAGTTATTAAAAGCACATGCTATCGCAAAATTAGAAGGGAAAGATGCTTTTATTGTTGCATTAAAATTCGTTTTAGAAAATCATCCTAATACTATTGAAGGAAAACGTGCCGCAGAAATTTTAGCATATTTAAGAGGTGAAAAAATTGTTAAAAAGAAAGACGATTTAAAAAGCACAAAAGATAAAAAAGAAAATCCAAAAGGTAAAAACAAAAATAAGTTGCCTTCAAAAAAAGATATGTTAGATAAAATAAAAAAGAAAAACGCTGAAAGAAGCAAAGGTAAAAATTTAAGACCTCCAGGACTTGGAGGATAATATTAATTATTAAGGGGCAAATTAACAACAACTAAAATCTTACAACTATGTTTTCAGATAAAAGTAAAACAAACACAAGTTCTAATCAAATTGCAGAAAGAAATATTATTGGTAGCAACACCACTTTTGTGGGCGATATTATTTCGGAAGGCGATTTTAGAATTGATGGCACTATAGAAGGTACAATAAAAACTTCTGCTAGAATTATTGTTGGCAAAAACGGTATAATCAAAGGTGACGTAACGTGTAGTAATGCGGATGTTGAAGGCACTATAACTGGCTCATTATCGGTAGATCAATTATTAACGTTAAAACAGACTGCAAATATTCAAGGTGAAGTTACTATGGATAAATTATCTGTAGAACCAGGCGCAACATTTAATGTAACCTGTTCTATGAAAGGTAATGTAAAAGCTTTAAACCAAAATGGCAGCAAAAAATCTGAAAAAACAGCGTAATACGTTTTTACAATTTTCTGGAATGGGTTTTCAAATGATAATTACAATTATCATTGGTGTCTTAATTGGGAGTTATTTGGATGAAAAATTTCCAAACAAATCAAATATATATTCTTTAATTTTTTCATTATTATTTGTTTGCCTATCTCTTTATACTGTAATTAAACAAGCAATAAGATTTGGTAAAGATGACTAAAAAAACAAATTATTTATTTTTGAAATTAATAAAAGAAACTATACTATTTACAATTGTATTATTTGCTCTGCATAAATATTTCCAGCACTTCTTTTTTCGTAAAGCAATTCTTTTTCATCCTATATATTCTATTTATTTATTTTTAATACTTAGTTTTATTGGTATATTTTATTTTATTATTAAATCCTCAGTTTCAAAACCAGATACAATTCTAACTACTTTTTTAATTGGTAGTTTTGTAAAATCTGGAGTGGCAGTTCTTTTTTTTCTTCCACTATTTTTTAATAAACCTGAAAATTTAAACCTTATAGTTTTTAGTTTTTTTATACCTTATTTTTTATTTTTATTTTTTGAAATTTACCAAATAATAAAAATTTTTAAAACCTTAAAATAATCGTAAATAAAAGCATTCTATTTAAATAGATGTTTGTACATTTGCAAAATCTTTTAAGAGAATAAAAATAATTAGATTTAAGTAATGAAATTAACCTCTTTTTTTAAAATTTTAGCATTAAGTTTAATCTTAATTTTATCATTTAACGGAAATACTTTTGGTCAAAACCATAATGTAAATGAATCTTCTGAAGAATCACATCAGAAAACGGATAAAGAAGATAAGTTTGACATTACAAATATGATTATGCATCACATTAGTGATTCGCATGAATATCATCTTTGGGATTGGAAAGGAAAACCTATTTCTATTCCATTACCTATTATTTTATGGACTGAAAATGGTTTGACTACATTTATGTCAAGTGAATTTCATCATAATGATAACGGAACATATATTGTTGAGAAAAACGGCTTAAAATTCGCCAAATTTCACAATAAAATTTATCAAGTAAACCAAGGTAACTCTCTAAGTTTTGATGAACACAATTATCCTACAGATAGTAAACCATTAGATTTTTCAATAACTAAAAATGTTTTTGTTTTACTGTTAGCCTTAGTTATTTTATTATTATTATTTGGTGCTGCAGGACGCTCTTATTCTAAAAACGGAATTGGCGCTCCTAAAGGTGTTGCAAAATTTATAGAACCTTTAGTCATTTTTATAAGAGACGAAGTTGCAATCCCTAATATTGGAGAAAAACACTATAGAAAATACATACCATTATTATTAACCATCTTTTTCTTTGTTTGGATTATTAATATATTTGGTTTAATTCCATTTTTCCCATTTGCTGGTAATGTAAGTGGTAATATTGCTTTCACATTAACTTTATCAGTAATTGTTTTTATTGTAGTTAATTTAAGCGGTAATAAAAATTACTGGAAACATATCTTTTGGATGCCAGGTGTGCCAGTACCAATGAAGATATTTCTTGCACCTATTGAAGTAATAGGAATGTTTGTAAAACCTATCTCATTAATGATACGTCTATTTGCAAACATTACAGCAGGACACATTATAGTTTTAAGTTTAATAGGTTTAATATTTGTGCTAAAATCAATTTATGTAGCACCAGTATCTGTAGCCTTTACTTTGTTTATTAGCGTTATTGAAATTTTAGTAACTGCTATACAAGCATATATATTTACCATGCTGACATCTTTATATATAGGTGCAGCGATTGAAGAAGAACATTAATTATTAATTTAAATATTTTATTATGACTGGAATTGCCGCATTAGGTGCTGGTTTAGCTGCGATAGGAGCTGGAATCGGTATTGGAAAAATTGGAGGATCAGCTATGGATGCCATGGCTCGTCAACCAGAAATGCAAAGTAAAATTCAATCATCTGCAATTATTTTAGCTGCCTTAGTTGAGGCGGTTGCTTTATTTGCCGTGGTTGTATCTTTTCTTTACAAGTAAAAAAAGTAAGATGTAACGGTTGGTTGCATCTTATTTTTTATTTAAATTATTATTATAAAACTTAAAAAAATATAAAATGGAATTAATTACTCCTGCAATTGGACTTATTTTTTGGACTACTTTAACCTTTGGAATTCTATTTTTTCTATTAAAAAAAATGGCATGGAAACCAATTCTTGGTGCTGTTAGCGAAAGAGAAGAATCTATTATAAAAGCATTAGCTGAAGCGGATAAAGCTCGTCAAGAAATGCGAAATTTAAAATCGGATAATGAAAAGATTTTAAAAGAAGCAAGAGCAGGAAGAGATGGCATGTTAAAAGATGCGCGTGAAATGAAAGAAAGCATGATTTCTGAAGCTAAAGAAGAAGCAAAAGCACAATCTCAAATAGAAATGGATAAAGTAAAAAAAGCAATCCAAAACGAAAAAGTAAAAGCAATTACAGAAATGAAAAACCAAATGGGAGAATTATCTGTTAGCATTGCTGAAAAAATTATGCAAAACGAACTATCTGATAAAGATAAGCAATTACAATTAATAGATAGTTTACTTAAAGATGTTACTTTAAACTAAGACCATGAATAGAGCAGCATTAAGATACGCTAAGGCAGTAATAAATCTTGCAAAAGATCAAAAAAATACTGCAGAAGTTAATGACAATATGTTATTAATTGCACAAACTATTTCAGAAAATGAAGATTTAAAAACATTTTTAAATAATCCTGTTTTAAAAGCAAATGCAAAAATTAAGGTATTAGATAGTTTATTTTCGACTAAAGTAAATACCATAACACAAGGTGTAATAAAAATATTAGTTTCCAATAAAAGATTAATGCTATTACCATTTGTAGCAAAACAATACACTTTATTATTTGATAAATTACAAGGTGTAGAAATTGCAAAAGTAACAACTGCTATTCCACTTACGGACGATTTAAAAAGCAAAGTACTTTCAAAAGTTAAGGAATTAACTAATAAAGATGTTACGGTAGAAAATATTGTAGATGAATCTATTGTAGGTGGATTTATATTACAAGTAGGCGACAAACAATTCGACGCAAGTATAAAAGGTAAATTAAATAACCTACGAAGAAATTTCGATACAAATCATTACGAAGCAAAAATATAATTAGATAAGTAGTCATTTGCCTTTGGTCTTTAGTTTCTAGACCAAAGATTAAAGACTAAAGACCAAAGACAAAAATTATGGCAACAATTAAACCAGCAGAAGTATCTGCAATTTTAAAAGAACAATTATCAAATTTTGATGACAAAGCATCTTTAAACGAAGTAGGAACTGTACTTCAAGTAGGTGATGGAATCGCACGTGTTTTCGGATTAGAAAATGTACAGTACGGTGAATTAGTTGAATTTGATGGCGGTATTGAAGGAATCGTACTTAATTTAGAAGATGATAATGTTGGCGTGGTACTTTTAGGGTTTTCTACAGACATTAGAGAAGGATCTTCTGTAAAAAGAACAGAACGTATTGCTTCTTTAAAAGTTGGTCACGGAATTGTTGGTCGTGTAGTAGATACACTTGGTCAACCTATTGATGGTAAAGGACCAATTCAAGGTAAAACTTACGAAATGCCTTTAGAACGTAAAGCACCTGGAGTTATTTTTAGAGAACCAGTAACCGAACCATTACAAACAGGTTTAAAAGCAGTTGATGCAATGATTCCTGTTGGTAGAGGTCAGCGTGAGTTGATTATTGGTGATAGGCAAACTGGTAAAAGTACTGTTGCTTTAGATACGATTATTAATCAGAAAGAATTTTACGATGCAGGCGAACCAGTTTATTGTATATATGTTGCAATTGGTCAAAAAGCATCGACTGTTGCAGGTATTTATGCTATGCTAGAAGAAAAAGGCGCAATGGCTTATACAACTATTGTTGCTGCTAACGCATCAGAACCTGCAGCAATGCAAGTTTATGCACCGTTTGCAGGTGCTGCAATTGGTGAATACTTTAGAGATTTAGGTAAACCAGCATTAATTGTTTATGATGATTTATCTAAACAAGCTGTTGCATACCGTGAGATTTCTTTATTATTAAGACGTCCGCCAGGTCGTGAAGCATATCCAGGTGATGTGTTTTATTTACACTCTAGATTATTAGAACGTGCTGCAAAAGTAATAAACGATAACGGAATTGCTGCAAAAATGAATGATGTACCAGATTCTTTAAAAGGCTTAGTAAAAGGTGGCGGTTCATTAACAGCTTTACCAATTATTGAAACACAAGCAGGTGATGTATCTGCATATATTCCAACAAACGTAATTTCGATTACTGACGGACAAATATTTTTAGATATAGATTTATTTAACTCTGGTATTAGACCAGCAATTAACGTAGGTATTTCGGTATCTCGTGTTGGTGGTAATGCGCAAATTAAATCTATGAAAAAAGTATCAGGTACTTTAAAATTAGATCAAGCACAGTTTAGAGAATTAGAAGCTTTTGCAAAATTTGGTTCTGATTTAGATGCTGCAACATTAAACGTAATTGAAAAAGGAAGACGTAATGTGGAGATTTTAAAACAAGCACAAAACGATCCAATGTCAGTAGAAGAACAAGTAGCAATTATTTTTGCTGGTTCAAAAAATTTATTGAAAAATGTACCTGTAAATAAAGTAAAAGAATTTGAAACAGACTTTTTATCCTTTTTAACTTCTAAACACAGAGCAGAATTAGACGTTTTAAAATCTGGTAAATTAACAGATGATGTTATTGACGTTTTAAACGATGTAGCAAAAGAAGTATCAGCTAAATATAATTAAATTCAGTACTCAGTGTTCAGTGGTCAGAAAACATCCGCTGAACACTGAACACTGAACACTGAACACTGAAATATGGCAAACTTAAAAGAAATACGTAATCGGATTACTTCTATTGGTTCAACCATGCAGATTACAAGCGCCATGAAAATGGTATCTGCTGCAAAGTTGAAAAAAGCGCAAGATGCAATTACTGCAATGCGTCCATACGCAAATAAGTTAACCGAATTATTGCAAAACTTAAGTGCAACATTAGATGGTGACATTGGTGGCGCTTATACCACAGAAAGAGAAGTTAACAAGGTATTATTAGTTGCTATTACTTCTAATAGAGGTTTATGTGGTGGTTTTAATTCTTCCATAATTAAAGAAACGATTAAAATTGTAGAGAACAAATACTATGATAAAGAAGTTTCTTTATTAACTATCGGTAAGAAAGGAAATGATATTTTAGTTAAAACACAAAATGTAATTGATAATAAAAGTGCCATTTTTGATGATTTAACTTTTAAAAACGTTGCTGAAATTGCAGATAAATTAATGGCGTTATATATTGATGGTTCTTTTGATAAAATCGAACTTGTTTATAATAAATTCAAGAACGCTGCAACTCAGATTGTAACTACAGAGCAATTTTTACCAATTGCACAAACCGTTACAGAAACATCTTCTAATTTAGATTATATTTACGAACCTTCTAAACAGGAAATTATTGAAGGTTTAATACCTAAATCTTTAAAAACACAGTTGTTTAAAGCAATTAGAGATTCGTATGCTTCTGAACATGGTGCAAGAATGACTGCCATGCATAAAGCAACAGATAATGCTGGTAATTTAAGAGATGAATTGTTATTACAATACAATAAAGCAAGACAAACAGCAATTACAAGTGAGATACTAGAAATAGTTGGTGGAGCAGAAGCTTTAAACAGTTAATCATATTTTTAAATAATCATAAAATAAAAAAGGTCAATCTACATTACGTATTTTGACCTTTTAATTTAAAGAAAATCCCCCTCAAATCTCTTTAAAAATTTAATTTTTTAAAACTAAATTACACACAAATATAATAAAATATTTGGATATAAAAAATTATTCTTGTGATATTATTATATTTTTAACAAAAAATAAATATATCTTATAATTTTTGAAATAATATTACACATAATACAATGAGAATTTTAATAGCAGATAACAATCATTCCATACTTAAAAATGGTTTAGAAAAATTAGATTTTTCTTGTGATGATGATTTCAATTCAACTAAAGAACAAATAGAAGAAAAAATTCATCTATATGATGGCATTATTATCCGAAGTAGATTTAAAATTGATAAACAATTTATTGATAAAGCAATTAATTTAAAGTTTATAGCTAGAGTTGGTGCAGGATTAGAAAGTATTGATATTAATTACGCAAAAAGCAAAAACATACATTTAATTGCTGCTCCTGAAGGAAATAGGAATGCTGTTGGAGAACACACTTTAGGCATGCTTTTATCTTTATTTAATAACCTGAAAAAAGTAGATCAAGAAATAAGAAAAGGCAAATGGTTAAGAGAAGAAAATAGAGGTTTAGAGTTAGAAGGCAAAACAGTTGGTATAATTGGTTATGGAAATATGGGAAAAGCCTTCGCAAAAATAATACAAGGTTTTGATACAGAAGTAATTTGCTACGATATTAAAGAAAATATTGGCGACAAAAATGCTAAACAAGTTAATTTAGAGGAACTATTTAGAAAAACGGATGTATTAAGCCTACATATGCCACATACTAAGTTAACAAATAAAATGATTAATTCTGAATTTATTAATCAGTTTAAAAAATCATTTTACATTATTAATACTGGTAGAGGAACTGCAATTATCACCGATGATTTAGTTGAAGCACTCGAAAATAAAAAAATTTTAGGTGCATGTTTAGATGTATTAGAATATGAAAAACTATCTTTTGAAAACTTTTTTACAGACAATAATTTACCAAATGCTTTTAAATATTTAATTAATTCAGACAAAGTTTTACTGTCATCACATATTGCTGGTTGGACTGTGGAATCTAAATATAAATTGGCAAAGACTATTTTAGATAAAATAATAGTATTTAACGATACGCATTCTGAATAATTTTATACTTGTAATTCAACTTTTTAGTACTGAATTAATCATATCAAAATTGAAACTTCTTCAATTTAAATTAAACACTTATATTTGATGTTTTAATTAACAATTAAGTATGTCGACAAAAAAATTCGGAACCTTTGCAGGAGTTTTTACTCCATCAATCCTAACTATTTTAGGGGTAATTATGTATATGCGTTTGGGTTGGGTTGTTGGTAATGCTGGTCTTATTGGCGCTATAGCAATCATTTTAATTGCGCATATTATTGCTGTTACAACAGGTTTAAGCGTTTCTTCGGTTGCAACCGATAAAAAAATTGGTGCAGGCGGAATTTACTATGTCTTATCTAGAAGTATGGGAATCCCGATTGGTGGTTCAATTGGTATTGCATTATATGTTGGTACGGCACTTTCTATTGCATTATATCTTATCGGATTTGCTGAAAGTATTAATGGTTTTTTTGGTTTCGGGATGACGGTAAATGACTTTAGAATAACAGGTACAATTGCTCTAATTGCTTTAACTATACTTGCTTTGATAAGTACTTCGGTTGCATTAAAAGCGCAGTTTTTTATATTAGCTGCAATTATCATCTCTTTAATTTCTATCTTTTTTGGTACTAATGAATTTGCTCCAGAAACTGTAAATTTATTTGCAAGTGAAAATTCAGTTTCTCTCGAAGTAGTTTTTGCAATATTTTTCCCTGCAGTAACAGGTTTTACAGCAGGTATTGCAATGAGTGGTGACTTAGAAGACCCTAAAAAATCGATCCCAACAGGCACGTTATATGCAATAGGTGTTGGTTTGATAGTTTATATAACTTTAGCTGTTTTTATTAGCCTAAAAATAGATTCCGAAGTATTAAAAACGGATTATAATATTTTAATGAAAATGGCATTTTTCGCACCTGTAGTAGTTGCAGGTATTTGGGGCGCAACTTTATCTTCGGCAATTGGTGGTATTTTAGGAGCGCCGAGAATTTTACAAGCTATGTCATTAGATAATGTTACTCCAAAAATATTTGGTAAAGGCAGCAAAAAAAATAATGAACCAATTAATGCTTTATTATTAGTTTTTGTTATAGCCGAAGCAGGAATATTAATTGGTGAATTAGATGTAATTGCTCGTATTGTATCTATGTTTTATTTAACTGCATACGGTTTTATTAATATTTCTTATTTTTTAGAAAGTTGGGCAAATCCAGATTTTCAACCAACATTTAAAATAAAACGTTGGATTGGTTTACTGGGTTTTTTCGCATGTTTTACCGTAATGTTTAAACTAGATATGTTAGCAATGTTTGCTGCATTTATTGTAGTTGGTTTATTACATTATTGGTTGCAGAAAAAGCAAGTTAGCATTCAGGATAATGACGTTTGGCGAAGTGTCTGGGAGAAAATAGTAAGTAAAGGTCTTAAGAAAATTGAAGGCAAAGAAGCTTCAAATTCTATTTGGAATCCGAATATAATCTTATTTAGTGGCCAAAGTAAACATCAAACCTATCTTTTAGAATTGAGTAAAACCATTTCTGGAAGAGCAGGAATTGTCACAAATTTTAACTTAATTGTAGATAAAAATCTTAAAAGACCTCTAAAAAAAGCAGATCAAATAATTAGAAATTCTGTTTTTAATGATTTAAATATTTTTGGAAGACAAATAAAAGTAAGTAATATTTACGAAGGTATTACCAATATTGCAACCATATTTGGATTTTCAGGTGTCGAACCAAATACCATTATGATGGGTTGGCCAAAAGGTTTAGAAAACTCTAACGGTTATGCAGACATGACTGCTAATTTATTACATTTAGATTACAATTTGTTATATCTAGATTTTGATCAAAAAGCGAAATTTGGTAATCACGAAACCGTTGATTTTTGGTGGCGAGAAACCGACAGTAAAAATGCAGAAATGATGTTAAATATTGCTAGATTTATATTAGAATCTCCTAAATGGAATACTACTAATATAAGGGTTTTATTTGTAAATAATAGTAATAAAAACGAAAAATTAATCCAATTAAAAATCTCTAAATTAGTGGAAGATCTTAGAGTTAAGGTAGAAATTAAAATTATAAATAACGCTATTGAAGAAACGCCATTTTATGATTTAATTGCTAAAGAATCTTCCGCAACCGATTTAACGATTATTGGTATACCAAACTATAAAATTGAAAAACAAACAGAGTTTGTTCTTAAAACAAATCAACTTTTTGAAACTATTGGTTCTACTCTATTAGTGAAAGCTTCTGATAATTTTAATGTCTTAGATTTGGATTTTAATATTTAATCTAATTTGCAAGATTAAAAATGTGACCACGGAAGAGTCACAATCGGTCATTTTTTAACACTCTCGAAACACCTTAAAACATTAAGCAAACTCAATAAATACAACACAAACCCTTTGTTTTTAAATGATGCCGAGTATTTAATGAAATAGCATAGTATTTAATGGAATTGTAGATTTACGGACTAAATACGGACTAACTTTTGATATTTAGTCCGTAAACGTAAAATTTTGATTATATTTGTATTGTTAAATCGTTCAAAATTTACAAAATGAATATATCGTTTTTCACGCAAAGCAAAAAAGAATTAGTAAATATTTATATCAGATTAAGAGATACAAATATTTATGCCAAGACTTCAACTAATTTAAAAGTAAACCTAAACAATTTTAAAAAAGGTGTAATTAAGTTAAATACTACTCCAAAAAATGCGAATGCAGAAATTAAAAATCAAATTAAATTAGACAATAAAGATTTAATTGAATTAGAAGATAACTTAAATAGAATTAAGAAAAATGTATTAAAGGCACACAACAATAAAAAAGATTACGAAATAATAAATACAGATTGGTTAAAAGAAATTATAAACCCAGTTACTAAAATTGACACACCGAATACACTAATTGAGTACTTTGATTATTATATTGATTTTAAAAAGACTTCATTAAAAGCATCGACATTAAAAAAACTAAATGTATTTAAAAACAGAGTTATTAATTATCAAAATGATTTTAATACAACTATTTACATACAAGAGGTTAATAAAAAATTTAGTTTTTCATTACAAAAATGGTGCGATGACAATGGTTATGCACACAATACAAAAGTAAAAACTTTAAAAGTAATATTAACTATTTGCAACTTTGCATCAGAAAACGGAAAATTCACAAGTACTGAATTAAAATATATTGCAAAAAATTTAAAGTATAAAAACACCGAACATATTACTTTGTCGTTTAATGAAATTCAACAAATTATTGATACTACTATTTTAAACGAAAAGTTAGGTCTTGCTAAAGACTGGTTAATTATTAGTTGTTATACTGCACAAAGGGTTTCGGATAATTTATATTTAAAAAAAGAAAATATTGTTTTTCAAAATGGCGAATATTTATTACAAATAATTCAAGAAAAAACACAAAAACCAATTAGCATTTCTTTAGATGATGAGGTTATAAAAATTCTAAACAAAAGAAACGGACACTTTCCACCAGTATTTTATAAAAACAAAAATAGTAACGAAGTTATTTATAATAAACTAATAAAAGAAGTTTGCCGTATTGCGAAGATTGAGAATTTAGTAAAAGCACAATTTAAAAACCCTAAAACTAACCGATATGAAATAAAAGAAGTGCCTAAATACAAAGCAGTTACCTCACATATTGGCAGACGTTCCTTTGCTACTAATTACTACAATTTAATAGAAACATCATTACTTATCGGACAAACAGGACACAGTACCGAAATACAATTTTTGCAATATGTAGGTAAAAAAGGAGTGCAAAACTCGTTGCAATTAAGTAAAAAAATGCGTGAAGTAAAAGAAAATTTAAACCGTATAAAAGAGCAACAAAATAAAAGTAAAGTAATAGAAATAACAGCATAAATATAAAACTATGAGTACAGAAACATTAAAAATATCATTGGCACAAAAAATATTAGCAATATCAAATAATGCACTTTTAAACAAAGTAAAATCTTTGATTGAAAAAGAGAACATTGTTGGTTATGATGCTAAAGGAAAACCAATTTTTGAAAGTGAATATATCAAAGAAATGAATGAAAGTATAAAAGAAATTAAAAACGGAACGGCAACATTATACACAACCGAAGAGGTAAGAAAAAACATACTCGATGCACATAATTTGGGATAGTAAAGCAAACAAAGACCTCAACGACAATATAAGTTATATTGCAAAGCAAAGTCCACAAAATGCACTTAAGGTATTAAACACTCTTTTAGAGTTGCCAAACGTATTAAAAACGTTTCCTTATTCTTATCCAGTAGAACCATACTACAATAATGAGAATATAAGATACATTACTAAATGGAGTTTTAAAATGGTTTATTTTGTTAATGGCGACACTATTAATATAATGCGAGTTTTTAATACCAATATGCGACCGAGTAGAGTTTTAGAAAAATAATAACACGTCTAAATTATATGTAAAAAACGTTTAATAAGAAAGTGCCGTTTTGTATAAACGAAAGTAAGAACGTTTATAAATAATTGCAAAAAATAAAACTAACATTATAATTTGTGATACCGTAAACCAACCTATTAAAATGGAATCACAAATAATTCAAAATAAAATACACGAAATACGAGGGCAAAAAATAATCGTTATTAAACTACGGAATACTACGGTATTTTATGTTGTTAATACGACACGAAACAACACAAATAATAATTAATACAATCGTTCAGAATGAAATATCAAGTTAATCTAAGGAAGAACATTGAAATAGTAACAAAATATCTTAAAGAAGATATAAAAAATAAATATAATATATTAAATAAGACAAAATCACACGGAATAGAAACTTCAGTTTATGAAACACTTGCAAATATTAATTTATATTCTAAAAAAGAACAGAACGAAATAATTGATAAAGAAATTAAGAGGTACAGAAGATTGTTAAGTATAGAAAATAGTACTTTTGTTGCTTATAATTTTTTTGACGGAGTATTTAAAGAAGATTTTTTTTTTCAAACATGTTTTACGAATAATGATATACTACAAGAATTACATCCTGTTATGAAAATAGGGTTTAAAGAAGATGTATTTCAACACATAAACAAATTAAGGAATGATAAAACAATTTTTAGTGAAAACCTTGAAAAGATATATTTTGATTATGCAAGGTCAAAAACATTGCACATATTATTTAACTTTAAAAAAGAACTTTTAAGCAAAAATAAAAAGATAGATTTAAAAATTAAAGAAACATTTGTAAAATTCAACCTAACACAAACCGAGTTAATAGAATTAGTAAAAGCACTAATTGTAAACGGAAGCATAAAAGGAAAACAAAAAGATATTATTAAAACATTTTCACAATTCTTTGAAATTGAAATAAAACACGAAAACAAAATAATTCAAGATTTAAAAATCCGTAACAATGGTAGTGAAACTTTGTTTTTAGACAGGTTAAAAACAAGTTTAAACAACTTTATTAAAAAAGAAAACATACGTTAGCAATACGTTAGTAACCTTTATACACCTTTAGCAAGGAGTTTATTTGCACTTTATTAATCTTAAAACATTAAAAAGATGCAAAACGCAATTACACAATTACACAATTTAGAACCGCAACAAATCATTAATCCATTAACGGAATTAAAAAAACAAATTGAGGATTTAAAAAAACACCTACAACCAAAGAAACCAACCGAGTATCTTACTCGTTCGGAAGTAAGCAAAATTTTAAAAATCAATCTCTCAACGGTTCACAACTGGACACGCAACAAAACTTTAGTTGCTTATTCTATCGGTGCAAGAGTTTACTACAAACGCAAAGAAGTAGAAAACGCAATTGTTAAACTTAATCAGTAAGACAATGGCAAAGCAAACAAAACAAAGAAAAGATAGTTTAAAGCAGTTAAGAAACTATATTAAAAGCAACCCTTATATTGAAATATTAGAGCAACCCAAGATTTGTGCAAGTTTCGGTTTACCTTATGTGGTTAAAGTATTTAGAGAGGTTTATCGTAAAAGAGTTTACGATTATCTAAACGAACATCTTACAACAATGGCAACCGTTTGTGAGAGTACCAAAATACCACATAAATATTTATGCGAGGTTAAAGCATATTACGAAAAAAGACAACTTTTAAAAGTGGTTTATTTAGATAAATGCCCTACAACAAACTCTAAAAACGTACAATTCGTTTCTACAAACCCTAATGTTTGGAATGATGATACCGTAAAACCAAAGACAAATCAAATGCAATTATTTGATTAATCGGAAATAGTCGGAATAAGTCGGATTATCACTAATATTTTGAACAAAAAAAAGGTAGTTAATAAAAACCACCTTTTTAACATCGTTCAAAATGTTAGTTATACGGCAAAGCATAACCAATACAAATATACATCATTTTACTTTGATTGATTACGTTAAAATAAAAGTTTTAAATGCAGATATAAAGCATTTGCTAAATTCTAATTTAGAGTTTAAAACGGTTGTTTCTGAAAAAACTGGCGAATTGTCAAGTAAAAAAGTTGCTGAATATCACTTCAGTAAAATAATTATTTACGAAGATGCAAACCTTATTTTCTTTCAAGGTAGTATTCATAAAATGTATAATTCACTAATAGGCATTAAAGCACCAAATTACAACAAAGCAACCTACAAAGGTTTTAACGGCAATACGTTTACTTTAAATCATATTAACGAAACAATAAACCACTTAACTAAATTATTTAATTGTAGTATGGATAACTTTAAAATCCAAAATGTAGAGTTTGGTATAAACTTAATTACAGATTTTTACCCTTTACTTTTTATAAAAGGTTTATTGTATCATTATGGCAAACAATTTGAATTTAGATTTAATGGCAACTATGCACAAGTAGAACATCAAAGATATATTCTAAAAATATATTGCAAATCCAACCAGTACAAAATGAAAGGCAATGTATTAAGAATTGAAATTAAAATAATTAAAACCGAAGATTTAAAAAGTATAAACATAAATACTTTGGCAGACATAAACGAAAACACACTTAAAAAAGCAACCAGTTTACTTTTAACACAATTTAATAAAACAGTTTACTATGATTATACAATTAGAAAAAAAGGTTTGAATAAGAGAAGTTTAGATAAATTAAAAAATTATTCAAATCCGAGATATTGGTTAATAGATTTAAAAAGTAAAGAGAGAGATAGGCACAAGCAGAATTTAGAAAATTATATTAGTAAATATTCTAAAAATCTAAAACAAAATATTGCCAATAAAATCGATCAAAAGTGTAGTTTAATTAACCGACTATCTGAAACACCTTTTTGTAGTTTAATTAACAGTTCTAATATAGGGTTAATTATGCTACAATCTACAACCCAAAAACCAACACAAAACAACACTAAAAAAAAGAGTGCAAAAAAGGTTAAATTTTGTGTAGTAACTGGACAAGATATTTCAATGCAAAAAGAGAGTAGTTTTTTATTATCTATTAATCAAATAACAAATTTATATTATACAGATAAAATGAGTTTTGCAAAGGTTAAAAATAAATATTTATCTAAAAAATGGATTGATGCAGATTTAGAAATTCAAATAAAAGAAATTTATCACAACATAAGAAACAAGGCGAGTAATCAAAGAATAAAACAAAATAGACTTTATACAGAAAATCAGATACAAATGTTTAATTAAAAACCTCTAAACGTTTAAGAATAGAGGTTTAAAGGTTGCTTACTTCCTTGTTATAAAGTACAAATATAATTCTTTATTTAGAACTGTTCTAAATAATAAATTTTTAAAAACGTGAGAATACCCAAGATTAAAACAAACGAAAAACCTAACAATACCTAAGATTTTTATACTCGAAATACCTCGGATAACTAAAATTGTATTTAGTGAAAATCAAAACGATACGCACACACGTACATAACATAAAAAATTCTCGTCGTTTTATGAGCGAGTAGAGAAAGCAAGAAAAATACAAGATTTTTAAACTTTCAATTTACCAATAGGCACAAAAGTATTATCACGTTTAACAAAAATAGTTTCGGTTTCAGTTTCTTTAGTAGAATTGAACAAATCTTTAATATCTACATCTAAAATATTGGCAATTTTTAAAAGCACTTCCTGACGTGGTAAACTTTGCCCTTTTACAACGTTTGACATAGCAGTAACCGAAAGTTCTACTTTTTCAGATAACTCTTTGCCAGTTATTCCTTTTTCTTTTAACAACTCTTTTAATCGTAAAATACTCATAATAATTTATTTTATATTAATACAAAAGTACAAAATTAAAGTTAAACTTATATTAATTATTAAATAATAACATTAAAACTTGCATAACATAATATATTAACTTACATTTGCATTATAATAATAACACTTAAACTTGCATTATGAATACAAATAATTTCAAAACAAACTTAAAAACCATACTTTCAAATAATAAGCATAAAGTTATTTTTAAGTTAGGAAATAAAACTTATTACACCAAAAGAAATTTCGGTTTAAGACTAATAGAGTTATTTAACGATAAAACTACCGAAAATATATTTTTAACGTCTGTAAAGCAACAAAATGATATGTATGAGCAAATTGTAAACGGTTTTGATTATCTGCTTGAGAACGATTTAAAAAACATTATAGAAATGAATTTTATGATTGAAACAAAAGAGCAAATCAAAGCATACAAATTGCAACAATCAAATATGACACCAATGGCAAGAGCAATCCAACAGTTTGGAACTTCGGCATAAAACACTAAGAATAACTAAGATATTAACAATTAAAACAATTTATAAATTATGAAAACAAATTTTAGAACCAAAGTATTTAAACGTGCATACGAGATTATGCAAAGCACTAATAAGAGTTTTGCTGTTTGCTTATCAAAGGCGTGGCAAGTGTACAGACTTATTAAAAAGATGCGAAACAAAGTAACCGAGTTTACATTTGAAAAAGCAGACGGAACATTAAGACGTGCTAAAGGAATAATTAAAAACTATGTAACAACCTCCACAATCAAAAGAAAAGAGAACTTTAAAAGCATTGCTTATTTTGATACCGAAAAGCAAAATTTTAGAAGTTTCAAAGTAGAAAATTTAATAACAATATTTTAATAACCAGTAAAAACTAAAATTATGAGCAGACACAAATTAGACACAGCAAACAAATTATTATTACTTCAAGGAATTAGTCAAATAGAAAGTGGACTTGAAATGTTAGAATGGATTGATGATATTGTAAACGAAAATAGCAGGGATTATTTAAGTATTTTAAGAGATAGATTTTCTTTTTACAAAGAGAGTGCGTTGTATGATGGTAAATGCGATTACTTCCTTGTAGATAAAGCAAATAATAATCTTGAAAATGTACAAGGTGGTTATGACTTTAATAATAAAATAAAATCAGAACTAAAGGAATTACGCAAAATTGTAGTTAATGAAAAAAACCATTTTGAAAAAGAAGATAAAAAGCAATTGATTGAAGATGCAAAAAAACTTTTATTAAAATAGAAGATAAGTTTTTTTTGTTATTTCAGAAAAGAGAGTTTAACCACTCTCTTTTTTTATTGCAGTAAATTACAAAGAAATAGATTTAAAAAATAAATATTTACCTCGTTTTTAAACCGATAAGAAAGACATAAAAAACCATTTACGGACTAAATACGGACTAAAACTACATACAAAAAAACATAATAACCTTACATTTAATAAGTTACACTTTCATTAAGTGACCACGGAAGGACTCGAACCTTCAACCAACAGAGCCGAAATCTGTCATTCTATCCAATTGAACTACGTGGCCAATTTAATATTGCGAAAGTAACAAAATTAGAATATCTTGGTTTATAATTCTTTGTTTTTTTTCAGAAAAAGTTTCTAACTATACTTTATCAATTATTTTATATTACTGTTGTCCGATAAAATTACAGACAAACACTAAAAACTCAATAAAACACAGGAGTAAGGAGATATTTACAAAACGACACCTTACTTTTCAAAAAATCAATTAAAGAATTACTGCCAAACTTACTTTATTTTTAAATAAAATATTATCAAATAGTTACGATTTGGTCTTTTGTCTAATATCTAATAGCGAAGCGGTCTAATGTCTTTATCGGACAACAGTAATTTTATATAGTGTCTTGAATTATAAATTTTTCATTTTCTCAATAAGTTCATTTCTCTTTGCTTTTACTAAAGGCACATGACTTTTGTCTTGCAATAAAATAGAACCTTCTTTTAAAATAGAAGAAACATATTTTAAATTAATAAAGTGTGATTTATGTGATAAATAAAAATAAGATTTATCTAACATTTTACAAAATTTACCAATGCTATACGAACTTAAAATTGGCAATTCATCTTTAATGAATATTTTAGTATAACCATCAATACCTTCAAACCTAATAATGTTTTCTGTTTTAATAAAACTCAAACCCCTTTGGCTTGGTATGGCGATACTTGTTTGTGAAGAGTCACCACCTAAACGTTCTAATAATTGTACGTTTTTTTCGAAAGCTGTTTTTTGATTTATATTTTTTAGCGCATTATTTACTGCTTCTTTTAATTCATCATTATCAATCGGTTTTACTACATAACCAATAGCACAATGCTGTATTGCCTCTATGGCATAATTATTATATGCTGTTACAAAAATAATTTCAAAATTTGGATTATTAATTTTTGCCAACACATCAAAACCACTTAAAATAGGCATTTCGATATCTATAAAAACCAAATCTGGTTCTAATTTATTTATTTTAACAACTGCTTTCTCTGCATCAGAAATGTTTTCTAAGATTTCTATTTTAGGAAAAAAATGTTTTATTTTAATCTGTAAACTTTCTAATGCTTTCTCTTCATCATCAACTAATATTGCTTTGATTTTATTCATTTTTGAAAGGTTAGTCGAACAGTTGTACCTTCATTACTTGATAAAGTGTTGTAGGTTACAAACCATTTTCTTGTTTGATTTAACAAATCTATTCGTTCTTTAATAATATTTGTTGATTTGTTTTTATTTAACTTTATTTTTAAGGAATTTTCTTGTATTTTTTTTGATTTCTCTACACCAATACCATTATCTTGAATACTTATTTCAATACTGTTTTTTGTAATAAATGTAAAATATATCTGAATTAATCCTTTGCCTTTATTATGAAACAAACCATGGTTTACGGCATTTTCAACAATAGGTTGCAACAACATAGTTGGTATTTTAAATCTATCGATTCCTAAATTGTTTATGATATCTATTTTATAATTAAAATCTTTACCGAAACGCATTTTTTCAATTTCTAAATAACCGTTTAATAATTGAATTTCTTCTTTTAAATAGATTTCTTTTTCTCTTGAAAAATCGAAAAACATTCTAA